>DATMVL010000220.1:0-4182 GCA_035563175.1 Rhodoglobus sp.
GCGTCAGCGCCCACTTGGTGTCGATGCGCTCGATCGCGGGCCACGGCACGTGCACGGTGGAGAACACGTTGACCACCGTGATCTCGTGCTCGGCGACGTCGACGCGCGGGAACCAGTAGAGCCCGAACACCAGCACGACGACGAGCAGCACGGGCGCCGCGAAGCGCAGCAGCCCGGCCCAGTCGCCGACCACCACGAATCCCGACAGCCCCAGCGCGGCGATGACCGCGATCACGATGCTCAGCACCCGGCCGAACAGCGGCCGGAAGCTCGTCGGGGCGAATCGCATGCCCTCAGCTTCGCAGGAAAGGCCAGCGCATGAGCGCCGCACCCGCATCCACCACCAC
This sequence comes from Rhodoglobus sp., assembly GCA_035563175.1. Lineage (GTDB taxonomy): Bacteria > Actinomycetota > Actinomycetes > Actinomycetales > Microbacteriaceae > Rhodoglobus. The sequence goes on from DATMVL010000220.1 coordinate 348, forward strand.
CGAGACCGTGCTCGAGGTCGACGACCTCGGCGTCGACTTCTGGGTCGACGGCACCTTCTACCCGGCCGCGGTCGGGCTGCAGTACAAGGTGGGCCGCGGCGAGGTGCTCGCCATCGTGGGCGAGTCCGGCTCCGGCAAGTCGTCGAGCTCGATGGCGCTGCTCGGCCTGCTGCCGCCGAACGCCCGGGTCAGCGGCTCCATCAAGCTGCTCGGCAAGGAGCTGCAGGGCATCCCCGAGCGCGAGCTGCGCCAGGTGCGCGGCAACCAGATCGCCGTCATCTTCCAGGAGCCGATGACGGCGCTGAACCCGGTGTACACCGTCGGCTTCCAGATCGTGGAGGCGCTGCGGTCGCACTTCGACCTGCGCCCCGACGAGGCGAAGGAGCGGGCGATCGACCTGCTGCGCAAGGTCGAGATGCCCGACCCGGAGAACGCGTTCAACAAGTTCCCGCACCAGCTCTCCGGCGGTCAGCGCCAGCGCGCCATGATCGCGCAGTCGATCTCGTGCGACCCGGTGCTGCTCATCGCCGACGAGCCGACCACGGCGCTCGACGTCACCGTGCAGGCCGAGATCCTCGAGCTGCTGCGCTCCCTGCACAAGCGGCTCGACTCGGCGATCATCCTCATCACGCACGACATGGGCGTCGTCGCCGACCTCGCCGACCACATCATGGTGATGAAGGACGGCGTCGCGGTCGAGACCGGACCCGTCGTCGATGTCTTCACCAAGCCCCAGCACCCCTACACCCAGGCGCTGCTCGCCGCGGTGCCGCACCTCGGCACGGCAGCCCCCCAGGTCAACGAGCAGGAGCTGGTCGACGCGGTCGAGCACCGCGACCCGATCCTGAAGTTCGAGGACGTGACGATCGAGTACCCGAAGCGCGGCCGGGTGCCGGCGTTCCGGGCCGCCGAGCACATCGACCTGCAGATCAACCCGGGCGAGATCCTCGGTCTGGTGGGCGAGTCGGGTTCCGGCAAGACCACCCTCGGCCGCGCCGCGGTGGGCCTGCTGCCCATCAAGGAGGGCAAGCTCACCGTCGTCGGCCAGGACATCTCCGACGCGACCGCGCGCGACCTGCGGCCGTTGCGCCGCAAGACCGGGATCGTGTTCCAGGACCCGGGCTCGTCGCTGAACCCCCGCATGCCGATCGGTCAGTCCATCGGCGAGCCGCTGCTGCTGGCCGGCGAGGCGAAGGGCAAGGACCTCGACCGCCGCGTCGAGGAGCTGCTGAGCTCCGTGGAGCTGCCGACCAGCTACCGCAACCGCTACCCGCACGAGCTCTCCGGCGGTCAGCGCCAGCGCGTCGGCATCGCCAGGGCGCTCGCGCTCACCCCTGAGCTGCTCGTCGCCGACGAGCCGACCAGCGCGCTCGATGTGTCGGTGCAGGCCCGATTCCTCGACCTGCTGCAGGAGCTGCAGGAGCGGCTGCAGTTCGCCTGCCTCTTCGTCAGCCACGATCTCGCGGTGGTCGACATCCTCGCGCACCGCATCGCGGTGATGCACCGGGGTAGAATCGTCGAGCAGGGAACCAGAGACGAGATCCTGCGTTCTCCCAAAGACCCTTACACCCAGCGACTCATCTCGGCTGTGCCCGTGCCCGATCCGGTGGCGCAGCGCGAGCGACGTGAGTCGCGCATCGCAACCAAGGACTGAATCATGGCCATCGCCACCCGCGAAGACCTGCGCAACGTGGCGATCGTCGCACACGTCGACCACGGCAAGACCACCCTCGTCGACGCGATGCTCCGTCAGACGAACTCGTTCGGCGAGCACGCCCACGTCGAGGACCGCGCCATGGACTCCAACGACCTGGAGCGCGAGAAGGGCATCACGATCCTCGCCAAGAACACGGCGATCTCGTATGCCGGCAAGCACGCCGCCAAGGGCCCGATCACGATCAACGTGATCGACACGCCCGGCCACGCCGACTTCGGCGGCGAGGTCGAGCGCGGCCTCAGCATGGTCGACGGCGTCGTGCTGCTGGTGGACGCGAGCGAGGGCCCGCTGCCGCAGACCCGCTTCGTGCTGCGCAAGGCGCTCGAGGCGAAGCTGCCCGTCGTGCTGCTCGTGAACAAGACCGACCGGCCGGATGCCCGCATCGACGAGGTCGTGAACGAGTCGCAGGATCTGCTGCTCGGTCTCGCCAGCGACCTGCACGAGGACATGCCCGACCTCGACCTGGACGCCGTGCTCGACGTTCCCGTCGTCTACGCCTCCGGCCGCAACGGCGCCGCGTCGGCGAACAAGCCCGAGAACGGCCAGCTGCCCGACAACGACGACCTCGAGCCGCTGTTCGAGGCCATCATCGAGCACATCCCGGCGCCGACCTACGACGACGAGGCACCGCTGCAGGCGTGGGTGACCAACCTCGACTCCAGCCCGTTCCTCGGCCGCCTCGCCCTGCTGCGCGTCTTCAACGGCACCCTCAAGAAGGGTCAGACGGTCGCCTGGGTCAAGCACGACGGGTCCGTCGTCAACGCGCGGATCACCGAGCTGCTCGCCACCAAGGCGCTCGACCGCGTGCCCACCGACTCCGCGGGCCCCGGCGACATCGTCGCGGTCGCCGGATTCGACGAGATCACCATCGGCGAGACCCTCGCCGACCCGGAGGACGTGCGCCCGCTGCCGTTCATCACGGTCGACGACCCCGCCATCTCGATGACCATCGGCACCAACACCAGCCCGCTCATGGGCAAGGTCAAGGGCCACAAGCTCACCGCGCGCATGGTGAAGGACCGCCTCGACCGCGAGCTCATCGGCAACGTGTCGATCAAGCTCGTCGACATCGGGCGTCCGGATGCCTGGGAGGTGCAGGGCCGCGGCGAGCTCGCGCTCGCGATCCTGGTGGAGAACATGCGCCGTGAGGGCTTCGAGCTCACCGTCGGCAAGCCGCAGGTGGTCACCAGGACCATCGACGGCAAGACGCACGAGCCGTACGAGCACCTCACGATCGACTCGCCGGAGGAGTACCTCGGCGCGATCACCCAGCTGCTCGCCGCCCGCAAGGGCCGCATGGAGACCATGACGAACCACGGCACCGGCTGGGTGCGCATGGAGTTCATCGTGCCGTCGCGCGGCCTCATCGGCTTCCGCACCGAGTTCCTCACCATCACGCGCGGCACAGGCATCGCGAACGCGATCTCGCACGGCTACGAGCCGTGGGCGGGGGCCATCGAGACCCGCACCAACGGCTCGATCGTCGCCGACCGCTCCGGCGTCGTCACCCCGTTCGCCATGATCGCGCTGCAGGAGCGGATGAGCTTCTTCGTCGAGCCGACGCAGGAGGTCTACGAGGGCATGGTCGTCGGCGAGAACTCGCGTGCCGACGACATGGACGTGAACATCACCAAGGAGAAGCAGCTCACGAACATGCGCTCCTCCACGGCGGACAACTTCGAGAAGCTCACCCCGCCGCGCCGGCTCACGCTGGAGGAGAGCCTCGAGTTCGCCCGCGACGACGAGTGCGTCGAGGTCACGCCCGAGGTCGTGCGCATCCGCAAGGTCGAGCTCGACGCCACCGCCCGCGCCCGCGCCGCCTCACGCCTGAAGAAGCAGAACGCGTAGGGTGTCCCGCATGAAGCGCACCGCCCTCGCCGGCGCCGGTCTGGCCCTCGTCCTCGCGCTGAGCGGCTGCACCTTCGTGGGCGGCAACCCCGTCGAGCAGCTCGTCGAGGGCGCCACCGGCGGCGAGGTCGAGATCGGGAACACCGTGCCGGAGGACTTCCCGGCCGAGGTGCCGCTCGCCGAGGGCGAGGTGCTCTCGGGCGCGTCGGCCGGCGGCGTGTGGAACGTGGGCATCCGCGTCGACGGGGCGGATGCGCTCGGCACCATCGT
>DATMVL010000221.1:0-7308 GCA_035563175.1 Rhodoglobus sp.
GGGCGAGCGCGTGGGGCAGGTCGGCGACCGCGTCGGCCCGCGCGAGGGCGGCATCGGGCGTCACCGTCGCGAAGGCGCCGAGTCCGGCGTCGAGCCGCTCGATGCGGGCGAGGTAGTGCTCGGTCAGCTCCCGCGGGGTGACCTCCCCGCGACGCAGCCAGTCGAGCTGCTCGGAGGCGGTCAGGTGATGCAGCTCGAACACGGATCGAGCCTATGTCTTGACATCGCGACGCCAACCTGGTTGGTTAATTACATCACTAACTAACCCATGAAGCAGATGGGACCGAGGAGGCGGCATGGACGAGTCCAGGCCGATCTTCGTGCAGATCGCCGAGCAGATCGAGAACGACATCATCGCCGGCGGCTTGAGCGAGGAGTCGCAGGTCCCCTCCACCAACGAGTTCGCCGCGTTCTACCGGATCAATCCGGCGACCGCGCTGAAGGGCGTCAGCCTGCTCGTCGACGAGGGGATCCTCTACAAGAAACGGGGTATCGGCATGTTCGTGGCCACCGGGGCGCGGGAGCGCCTTCAGACGCAACGGCGGGAGCGGTTCAGCACGGAGTTCGTGCGGCCGCTGCTCGACGAGGCAGCCAAGCTCGGCATCGGCTCACGCGAGCTCGCCGACATGATCAGGGAGGAGGACCGGGCATGAGCGCCATCATCGAGGTGACCGGGGTCACCAAGACCTTCGGCAAGGTCACCGCCGTGGACGACGCGTCGTTCACGGTCGAGGAGAACAGGATCTACGGCCTGCTCGGCCGCAACGGCGCGGGCAAGACCACGCTGATGCAGCTGATCACCGGCCAGGACTTCGTGACCTCCGGCGACATCCGGGTGTTCGGGCAGTCGCCGGTCGAGAACGCGAGCGTGCTGCAGCGCATCTCGTTCATCAAGGAGAGCCAGAAGTACCCGGAGGACTTCAAGGTCAAGCACGTGTTCCGCAGCGCGCCCTGGTTCTTCGCCGACTGGGATGCGGCATTCGCCGAGCAGCTGATCGAGGAGTTCCGGCTGCCGCTCGACCGCCGCATCAAGAAGCTCTCGCGCGGCCAGCTCTCGTCCATCGGCGTGATCGTGGGGCTCGCATCGCGGGCACCGCTGACCTTCTTCGACGAGCCGTACCTCGGGCTGGACGCCGTCGCGCGCCAGCTGTTCTACGACCGCCTGCTCGAGGACTACGCGGAGCACCCGCGCACCGTCGTGCTCTCCACCCACCTGATCGACGAGGTGAGCAACCTGCTCGAGCACGTCCTCGTGATCGACCGCGGCCGCATCATCATCGACGAGGACGCGGAGTCGCTGCGCGGCAGCGCCTCCACCATCGTCGGCACCCGCGCGGCCGTGGACGAGTTCGTCGGCGCCCGGCCGGTGCTGCATCGGGACGCCATCGGCGGGCTCGCCTCCGTCACCGTCGCCGGGCTGGATGCGGCAGGCCGCAGCGCTGCGAAGGCCGCCGGTCTCGAGCTGGTGCCGGTCTCGCTGCAGCAGCTCGTCATCCAGAAGACCAACACCACCGAGCAGGAATTCGAGGCCAGCGCATGAGCATCGCCCTGGACACCGCGCCGCACGCCCCCGCCGGGGCGTTCGGACGGATCTGGTCCGTCGTCAAACTGAACCTCGCGAACCCGTGGACCGCGATCATCCTGCCCTGGATCATCCTCGGCGTGATCTTCGTGGCCAACGTCGCGATCTGGCTGATCATCGACCGGGCGGTGGGCGACGCGGGCGACCGCGCCGACGCCGTCGACGGCTTCAGCTACAGCGGCGCGGCGATGTACATCTTCGTGTACATGATGGTCGTCGCCGTGCAGACGGTGAACCTCACGTTCCCGTTCGCACAGGGATACGGCGTCACGCGGCGCGACTTCTACCTCGGCACATCGCTGACCTTCGTGCTGCTGGCCGCGATGTACTCGGTCGGTCTGACCATCCTCGCCGCCATCGAGGAGGCCACAGGCGGCTGGGGCCTCGACGGCCGGATGTTCACCGCGATCTACTTCGGGGACGGCGCCTGGTACGAGCGGCTGTGGATCTACTTCACCGCGTTCCTGTTCTTCTTCTTCGTGGGCGCGGTCGCCGCGGCGATCTTCGTGCGCTGGAAGGCGAACGGCATCATCGCCTTCTTCATCGGCGTCGGACTGCTGCTGATCGGCCTCGCGGCCCTGTTCACCTACACGGGCACCTGGCCGCAGTTCGGCGCGTTCTTCGCGACCGCCGGATGGCTGGGTTCGTACACCTGGAGCCTGGTGGTGACCGTGCTCGCCGCGATCGCAGGGTTCTTCGTGCTGCGCCGGGCGACGCCGAAGAGCTGAGGTCGAGGAACCGGGACGCCGGCCGGGTCAGCGCGAGCTACCCGGCCGGCGTCGCCGGTTCCTGGAACGCCGTGATCTGCAGTCCGCCCGGCGCATCGAGCCGGGCGTTGAGCGAGTTCCACGGCGTGCGCGTCGGCGGGGCGACGAGGGATGCGCCGCCCGCCTGCAGCGCGCCGGTCACGGCCTCCACGTCGTCGACCTCGAACGCCACCCGCACGCTCAGGGGGTAGCTGCGCGCCGCATCCCGCCCCACCTCGACCCGATCGATGAGCCGCACCTGCGCCGGGTTCGACAGCTCGAGGGTCGCGCGACCCGCGTCCAGGATGGCGACGCGGGCGTCGCCCTCGCTGTACGACTCCTCCTCCGGCAGGCCGAGCGCATCGCGGAAGAAGGCCAGGGCGGCTTCGTAGTCCTCGGTCTCGACGACCAGGCGCAGCTGTCGAACGGTCATGACGTCAGCGTACGAGTCGACCCGCCTGCGATCGCTCACCTGTTCTGGTACATTTGTTCCATTCTCCCGGAGGTGTGTCATGGGATACCTGTTCCTCGCGCTCGCGATCGTCGGCGAGGTCGTCGCCACGAGCTTCCTCAAGCTCACGACCGGCGAGCGCTCGGTGTGGTGGGCCTACGTCGTCGTCGGCGTCGGCTACGTCTTCGCGTTCACGATGCTCTCGCTGTCGCTCGGCCGCGGGGTCCCGCTCGGCGTGGCCTACGCGATCTGGGCCGGCGTCGGCGTGGTCGCCGTCGCGATCATCAGCTGGCTGGTGTTCGGCGAGACGCTCACCTGGCAGCAGATCGCCGGCATGGTGCTGGTCGCCGGCGGCGTCGTGCTGCTGGAGGCGGGCGGGAAGCACTGATGGCGCTCACCCGGAAGGGCGAGGCCCGGCGCGAGGCGCTCCTGGATGCGGTGCTGCGGGTGCTCGCTCGCGACGGCGCCTCCGGCGTGACCCACCGCGCTGTCGCGGCGGAGGCCGGCGTGCCGCTCTCGGCCGCGACGTACTACTTCTCGAGCATCGACGAGCTGTACGTCAGCGCGCTGCGCCGGGCGACCGAGCAGCAGCTCGCGCTGTTCGAGGGGCTGCGCGGCGCCGACCTCGGCGCGTTCGCCGCCGCCGTGCACGACTGGGCGCACCGCGACCGCGGCGCGGCCATCGCCCAGTACCTGCTCATGTTCGAGGCGATGCGGCGGGACGCCCTGCGCGCTGACGCCGAGGCCTGGTACGGCGCCCTCGCGCGGGCCATCGACCCGGAGGGGCGGCACCCGCAGCGCACTCGCGTGACGGCGCTCGCCGTCGACGGCCTGCTGCTGCGCATGCTGTGGCTCGGCGACCCGGCGACGGTCGACGGCGTCGAGGCGGCGCTGCGCGAGATCGTCTCCCGGTAGCGGCTACTTCAACGACTTCTGCAGCAGCACGGTGCCGAGCCAGCGGCCGAACTTGAAGCCGACCCGGCCCATGTGCCCGATCTGCTTGAACCCGAACTTCTCATGCAGCGCGATCGAGGCCTCCGCGCCCCGGTCGGCGATCACGGCGATCATCTCCTTGAGCCCCGCCGCCTTCGAGCGGTCGAGCAGCTCCTGCAGCAGCGCGCGGCCGAGCCCCTTGCCGGTGGCCGCCGGGCCCAGGTAGATCGAGTTCTCGACCGTGTACCGGTAGGCCGCCTTCTCCTTCCACGGCGTCACATAGGCGTACCCGAGCACCTGCCCGCGCGGGTTCACCGCGACCAGGAACGGCAACCCCGCCTTCTGCACCTTCGCGAACCGGCGCCGCAGGTCGGCGAGCGTCATCGGCTTCTCGTCGAAGGTGACCGTGGAGTTGAGCACGTAGTGGTTGTAGATCTCGCGCACGTGCGGCAGATCTTCGACCGTCGCGTCGCGCAGCTCGAACGCGAACGGCGGCTCGGGGTCGGGCGCGGGCTTCAGATGCGGCGGCAGTCTGCGGCGGGGGTTGTACTCCTCCTCCAGCATGCGGACGAGCCTAGTCGGCGAGCTCCCAGTCGACCGGAGCCGCACCCTGCTGCACGAGGAGGTCGTTCGCGCGGCTGAACGGGCGGGAGCCGAAGAAGCCGTTGCGGGCGGACAGCGGGCTGGGATGCGCCGACGCGACGATCGGGGTGGAGCCGAGCAGCGGCCGCAGGCTGCCGGCATCCCGCCCCCAGAGGATCGCGACGAGCGGGCCGCCACGGTTCACGAGCGCACGGATCGCCTGCTCGGTGACCCGCTCCCAGCCCCTGCCGCGGTGCGAACCCGACAGCCCCGGCTCGACGGTGAGCACGCGGTTGAGCAGCAGCACGCCGTGCTCGGCCCACGCGGTCAGGTCGCCGTGCTGCGGCACCGGCAGCCCGAGATCGTCGTGCAGCTCCCGGTAGATGTTCCGCAGGCTGCGCGGCACCGGCCGCACCGAGCGGTCGACCGCGAACGAGAGGCCGATCGGATGCCCGGGGGTTGGGTACGGGTCCTGCCCGACGATGAGCACCCGCACGGCGTCGAACGGGTAGCTGAAGGCGCGCAGCACCGTGTGCGACGCCGGCAGGTACGCGCGACCGGAACCCTCCTCGCTCCGCAGGAACGCCTCGAGCGCGTCGAGGTCGGCGGCGGCGGGCTGCAGCGCCCTCGCCCAGCCCGGGTCGATCGAGTCGGCGAGCGCCACGGGCATCAGGGGCCGAGCGTGCCCACGAGCACGCCGTCGTCGTGCGACGACACCCGCCAGACGCTGCCGCGGCCCTCGACCCGCAGCGCGCCCTCACCCACGACCAGCACCGTGAACTCGTCGATCGCGACCCCGCCGTCGACCAGCCCGGCCTCGGTGGCGGCGATGAGGCGCGACAGCGTGCCCCACTGCGCGGCGTGCACGTCCACCGCGAGGTCGACCAGCCCGAGCCCCTCGACGACGGTGACCTCGTCGAGGTCCTCACCCGTCTCCTCGGCGCACACCGGGATGCCGTCGATCCGCCAGCCGCCGACCACCGCGGTGTCGGCGGCGATCGCCGCGCCCGCCGAGAACCCCAGATACGGCAGCCCGTCGGCGACCAGCAACCGGATCTCGTCGATCCGGGGCCGCACCGCCTCGAGGTAGGCCGGGGTCAGGCCGCCCCCGACGAGCAGGCCGTCGACGTCGGAGAGCTCGGCCGAGGCGAGCTCGGTGCCCTCATCCACCCAGGTGATGACGGGTTCGCACTCGGCGGCTCGCCGCAGCTGCCCGTCCCATGCCTCGACCAGGGCGGGTGCATCCGCCGGCTCGCCGACCAGCACCACGCGCACGCGCGGCACCGCGCGGCCGACGGCGGCCCCGCGAGCGCGGCACTCCTCGATGAACGGCCGGTAGATGTCACCGGGGTAGCCGTCGGTGCGGCCGCCGCCCACGAGGTGGATGCTCATGCGTCCTCCAGCGTCACCACCGGCTGGGCCGACCACGGGAAGTCGATCCAGCGGTCGGTGCGTCGCCAGACGTAGTCGGGCTCGAGCACCGTGCCCGGCTTCGAGTACAGGCAGACCGTCCGCACGTCGGCACCCGCGGCCTCCAGCAACTGCACCACCATCGCCAGCGTGCGGCCGGAGTCGGAGACGTCGTCGACGAGCAGCACCCGCTTGCCGTCGATCGAGGCCTCGTCGAGCAGCGGGGGCAGCATCACCGGCTCAGGCAGCCGGGTGCCGACGCCGGTGTAGAACTCCGCGATCACCGCGCCGCAGCTCTTCACGCCCAGGGCGTAGGCGATGCCGCCGGCCAGCAGCAGTCCGCCGCGGGCGATCGCGACCACGATCTCGGGCATCCACCCGCTGCGCAGCACGTCGCGCGAGAGGTCCCGCGACGCCTGCCCGAACTCGTCCCAACCCAGCCGTTCGCGTTCGTCGTCCGCCATGGCTCAACGCTATCGTTCGTCCATGTCCGTCGTCCGCGGCAATGCCGCCGCCATCACGCTCGGCCTCGTGGGCTGGCTGTTCGTCGTCGAACTGGTCAGCGGCATCCTCCAGGGCTACTACGTGCCGCTCATCCCCGACCTCGTCGAGCACCTGGGCATCCGCGACGCCGACTTCAACTGGTTCGAGGCGGCGCAGCTGCTGCTGAGCGCGATCGTCGTGCCGGTGCTCGCCAAGCTCGGCGACATGGTCGGGCACAAGCGCATCCTGCTCATCTCGACCGTGCTGACCGCCGCCGCCACCTGGTGGCTCGCCTTCACCGGCGACTTCACCAGCTTCCTGATCGCCTGGGCGCTGCAGGGCTTCTACGTGGTGTGGCTGCCGCTCGAGGTGGCGCTGATCTTCGACCGCGGCCGCGTCACCGGCCGCGGCGCCTCGCAGACCCGCCGCGCGGCCGGCTACCTCGTCGTCGCGCTCGAGGCCGGCGCGATCCTCGGCGCGCTCGGCGGCGGTCGCATCTTCACCGCCCTCGGCGGTGCCGTCGCTCCGACGCTCATGGTGCCGGCGGTCGCGGTCACGCTGGTGTTCTTCGCGATCCTGTTCGGCGTGCCCGAGTCGAAACCGCTGCCGGGGCGCACCCTCGACTGGCGCGGCTTCACCGTGCTCACCCTCGGCCTGCTGCTCATCACCTCCGGGCTGACCTTCCTGCGCATCAACGGCCCCGGCGCCTGGTGGGTCTACCTGCTCATGCTCGCCGGCGTCGCGGTCTTCGTGCCGTGGAGCCGGTTCGAGCTGCGCCAGAAGGATCCGGCGATCGACCTGCGCGTGCTCCGTCAGCCGAACATGTGGCCGGTGCAGCTGACCGCGGGGCTGGTCGGCATCAGCCTGCTCGGCGCGCAGGCGCCGCTCTCCACGTTCGCCGGCACCGACCCGTCGCACGGGTACGGCCTGGGCATGGCCGCCGACGAGATCTCGTACATCATCGGCGCCTACCTGATCTCGATGATCGTCGGCGCGCTGCTGTTCCCGCGGCTGTCGTCGTGGACCAGCCCGCGGATCGCGCTCATCGTCGCCACGTTCCTCGTCGCCACGGGATACCTGCTGTTCCTGGTCAACCACACCACCGTGGCCGGCACCTTCGT
>DATMVL010000222.1:0-2937 GCA_035563175.1 Rhodoglobus sp.
CAGCATCAGCGCCATCGCGGCGTAGTTCACCCCGCCGAGGAGCAGGCCCGGCCAGAGGCCGCGAAGGCCCCGGAAGCAGAGCAGGAAGCCCGCGAACACCGTGAGCGTCCACGCCAGCAGCGGCACCTGACCGAGCACGACACTGAGGAGCGGCGCCGCCACGAGCCCGGCGAGTCCGAGTCGCGGATGCCGCAGCCCGATACCGGCGGATGCGGCGGCGAGCAGCGGCGCGGGCACTGCCAGCCACCCGTAGCCGGCGAGCAACTCGGCCAGCAGGCCGCCGACGGTCGCCGCGGCGATCACCACGAGTGTCATCCACTCGATGAACTTCGGATGCCGCGCCCACAGCGGCGGGCGCGGCGCGAGCGGGCGTGGAGGCATGTCACCAGCTTGAGCGTCGCGGCTGCGGAGCGCGTACTCCGGATGCGGTATGTCGAGCCGTTCACCGAGCCGACACGGCGGGCGGCTCACCGCCGGCCCTCGAGCGGCGACGGCGGCCGCCTGCTACTTCAACCGCAGTAGGGCCGGCGATTCAGCCGAACGACGTGCGCGGAGCCGGGGTGCCCGAACCTCGAGGAGACGCTTCATCCAGTACGCACAAACAAGGAGATCCCATGTCCAGATTCCTCGAACACGTCGGGCGTTTCAGCGCCCGGCACCGCCTGGTGGTGATCGGCGCCTGGCTGCTGATCCTCGTCGCCCTCGGCGGCGCCCTCGGCGGCGCCATCGCGGCGAAGGTCGATCCGGGGCCGGCTTCCACGAGCATCCCCGACACCCCGGCCACCCAGGCGCTCGAGCGCATGGAGGAGCACTTCCCGGCGACATCCGGTGGCGAGCAAGGCGACACCCTGCAGTTCGTGTTCCAGGCGCACGACGGCGGGGACATCACCGACCCGGCGATCGCCGCGGCGGTACAGGGCGTGCTCGCCGACGCGGACCGCATCCCCGGTCTGGTCTCGGTGAGCGACCCCTTCGACGCCGCCCGCCCGTACATCTCGCCGGATGGGAGCACAGCAGTCGCGACGCTCACCTTCGACGCGCTGGACGCAGAGCAGCAGGTGACCGCCTACGACGCCGCACTCGACCTGCGGGCCGACGCCCCCGACTCGTTGAGCGTCGAGGTCGGCGGCGCGCTCGTGCCGCTCGGTGCGCCTGAGCGCGGGCCGGGCGAGATCATCGGCATCATCGCGGCGTTCGTCGTGCTCCTGGTCACGTTCGGATCGCTGCGCGCCGCCGGCGCCAACCTCGTCGTCGCCCTGGTGGGCGTCGGGATCGGCGTGGTCGGAGTGCTCGCCGTGGGCGCCTTCGTGCCCATGGGCGACACCGCCCTCATCCTGGCCTCCATGCTCGGCCTGGCGGTCGGCATCGACTACAGCCTCTTCGTGCTCTCTCGCTATCGCACGGAGCTGCGCGCCGGTCGCAGCGTCGAAGACGCGGTAGCGCGAGCCACCGCCACCGCCGGTACCGCCGTGGTGTTCGCCGGTCTCACCGTCATCATCGCGCTCGCAGGCCTGCTCGTCGCCAACATCAGCTTCATCACCGAGATGGGCATGGCCGCTGCCGCCGCAGTCGCAGTCGCGGTACTGCTCGCGCTCACGCTGCTGCCGGCGCTCATGCGCAGCCTCGGCTATGCGGCGCTGTCGCACAAGGATCGCAAGCTCATCGCGGCCGGCGTCTTCGTGGAGCCGGGCGCCATGCAGCCCGCCGGGCGGGTGGGCGTGCTGCGCCGCTGGGCCATGTTCGTGGTGAAGCGACCGCTGGTGTCGATCACCGCCGGTGTGGCGGTGCTCGTGCTCACGGCCCTGCCGATGCTGCAGATGAAGACGGCGTTCAACATCCCCGGCGGCGCCGACCCCGAGGCCACCGAGCGGGTCGCCTACAACCTGATCCTCGACGAGTTCGGCGGGGTGCAGAGCCCGCTCATCGTGCTCGCCGAGGGCGAGGATGTGGCGGGCAGCACGGCGCAGCTCGAGCGTCAGCTGCAGGCTCTCGAGGGTGTGCAGCAGGTCCTGCCTGCTGAGGTGAGCGCCGACGGTGATGCAGCACGGCTGACGGTGATCCCCTCCGGTGGTCCGATCGACGACGAGACGAAGGATCTCGTGCACGCCATCCGCGACGGCTCAGCCGCCGCTCCGGGCGTGGAGCTCTCAGTCACCGGCGAGGCGGCGATCGGCATCGATCAGGATGCGGCGCTCATGGAGGCGCTGATCAAGTACATCATCGTGATCGTCGCGATCTCGCTGGTGCTGCTCATCGTGATGTTCCGGTCGTTGCTCGTGCCGCTGGTCGCCACCCTCGGCTATCTCCTCTCGGTCGGCGCATCGTTCGGAGCGAGCGTCGCGGTGTTCCAGTGGGGCTGGCTCGACTTCCTCGTGGCGGCCCCGCAGGGCGATCCGATGCTGAGCATCCTGCCGCTGCTGCTGGTGGGTGTGCTGTTCGGTCTCGCGATGGACTATCAGGTGTTCCTCGTCTCACGGATCAAGGAGATGCACGATTCGGGCATGGCCCCGAAGCAGGCGATCATCGAAGGGTTCTCGCGGTCCGCGCCGGTGCTCGTCGCCGCGGCGACGATCATGACCGTCGTCTTCGCCGGCTTCGCCACCAGCACCTTCGCGATCGCGGCATCCATCGCCTTCGGTCTGGCGGTGGGCGTGTTCGCCGACGCCTTCATCGTGCGGCTGATCCTGATGCCCGCGGTCCTGTCGCTGGTCGGCAAGGCGGCGTGGTGGATGCCCGGCTGGCTCGAGCGCATCGTCCCGCGGATCGACACCGAGGGTCACGCGCTCGCCGAGACGCCCGGCCAGGCGGATCGGGAACCGGAGCTCGTCACCCGCTGACGCATCCCGCCGACGCACCACGAAGGGCCGCTGCCGGAGGGCAGCGGCCCTTCTTCGTGTGCTCCTCGAGCGGCCCGGGCGGCGCCGAGGCCGGCGTCTC
>DATMVL010000223.1:0-2988 GCA_035563175.1 Rhodoglobus sp.
TCAGGCTCGTGAGCTGCAGCACGATCGCCAGCCCCAGCAGCACCGTGCCGATGACCCACGACGGCCGGGCGAGCAGTGCCCCCAGCTGACCGACCGAGAGGCCGGTCTTGCCGCCCTGCCTGGTGGTCTCCACCTTCGCCACGCCGCCGTGCTGCATCTGCGTGCCGATCGCGAGGATCACGGCCGCGATGAGGGCGAGTGGGATGCCGATGGCAGCTGTCGAGGGCAGCGTCAGCTGGTCGGCGATGGCGTCGAGCTCCGGCGGCACGCACCGACCCTACCTGCGAATCGCCCGCCTATGCTGATCGACATGACCGTGCTGCCCATCCGGATCACCGGCGACCCCGTGCTCCATACGCCGGCGCGGCCCGTCGAGGAGTTCGGCCCGGCGCTGCGGACGCTCGTCGACGACATGTTCGAGACCATGGCCGCGGCGCCCGGCGTCGGGCTCGCCGGCCCCCAGGTGGGCGAGCCGCTGCGGCTGTTCGTCTACGACTGGACCGACGAGGCCTCGAACCGGCACCACGGCGTCGCCATCAACCCCGAGCTGTGGCTCGCGCCGCTGCCGCTCGGCGAGCTCGACGAGGACGAGGAGTCGGAGGGCTGCCTCTCGATCCCCGGCGAGCGGTTCCCGCTGCGCCGATCCCCCGCCGCCATCCTGCGCGCCACCGGCCTCGACGGCGTCGCGTACGAAGTACGCGCCGATGGTTGGCTGGCCAGGATCTTCCAGCACGAGTACGACCATCTCGACGGCGTGCTGTACGCCGATCGGCTCGACCACCCGCACGGCAAGGATCTGGCGAAGATCGTCCGCAAGCGCAGCTGGGGCTCTCCTGGCCAGAGCTGGTTGCCCGGCCGCGACGACCTCGAGGGCTGACCGGTCAGCTGCCCGGGACCCACATCCGCACCAGCGCCGCGACCAGGGCGGCGGCGACCACGACGAGGATGAACGGCACCCGCAGCGCGAACAGCGCGGCGGCCACCACGATCGCAGGCAGCCGGGCATCCACCTGGATCGCCTGGCCGGCCCCGGCGGTCTGCACGACGATCAGGGCCGAGAGCAGGGCCACGGTCAGCAGGCTGGCCACCCGCGACGGGGTGGGGCGCTCGATCAGCTTCGGCGGCACCAGATAGCCGAGCACCTTCAGGCCGAGCACGGCGATCGAGGCGAGCAGGATGATGTGCCAGGTCGTCACGCGGGGCCGCCTTCCGCGCGGCGCGGCCCGAACCAGTTCGCGACGCCCACGACGACGGCGACGAGCGCGGCGGCCAGCACCGGCACACCCGGCGGCAGCCACGGCGTGAGCACGGCGGCGACGACGGCCGCACCGATCGCCACGACCACCGGCTGAAGCTGCGTGAGCCGCGGCCAGAGCAGTCCGAGGAACGCGGCGGCCGCCGCCGCATCCAGCCCGAACCGGCTGACGTCCCCGAGCAGGTCGCCGACGAGGGCGCCGGCCAGGGTGGTGAGGTTCCAGCCGACGTAGATGATGCCGCCGGTCCACCAGAAGCCGGCGCGCTGCCCCTCGAGCGTCGGCTGGGCGGTCGCGACGGCTGTGGACTCGTCGATGGTCCAGTGAGCGGCGAGCAGGTTGCGCGGCCACCCGCCGCCGACGATCGGCGCCATGCGCAGCGCGTACAGCGCGTTGCGGGTGCCGAGCAGCGTCGCGCTCGCGATCCCCGCGGGACCGGCCGCCGCGCCCCCGGCGCCGAGGATGCCGACCAGGGCGAACTGCGAGCCGCCGGAGAACATCAGCAGGCTCAGAACGCAGGTCTGCCAGACGTCGAGGCCCGACGCCACCGACAGGGCGCCGAACGAGAATCCGTACGCGGCGACCGCGAGCCCGACGGCGAGGCTGGACCGCACGGCGGCCGTGCGCTCAGGACTGCCTGCCAACGACGAATCTCCCCTTGCTGTGGTGCAAGGGGAGACTCTATCGGGCGGCGCAGCGTCGGATGCGGTCCGCTCGCCGGCGGGTGGCCCTACCGCTGCGGCTCGTTCGCGCGGAGCACCTCGAGCCGGGCGCGGTACTCCTGCTCGTCGATGTCGCCGTTGGCGAACCGCTGCGCGAGGGTCGCCTGGGCCGAGCGGACGCCGCTGTGCGCCCAGGGCCCGGAACCGCCGCGGGACCAGCGCCGTCGAGCGAAGGCGGCGAACAGGGCGATCACGAGGATCCAGAACAGCGGGACGAGGACGAACGGC
Organism: Rhodoglobus sp.; assembly: GCA_035563175.1. Taxonomy (GTDB): domain Bacteria; phylum Actinomycetota; class Actinomycetes; order Actinomycetales; family Microbacteriaceae; genus Rhodoglobus. Next base: position 2,204 of record DATMVL010000223.1, read on the forward strand.
ACCCAGAGGAACCCGGGTCCGATGCCGCCGCCGTGGGCGGCGAGGAGGGTGAGCATGCGATGACTCCTTGGTTTCGGGCCCCGATCGGAGCCGCTGGAACCACCCTCCCGAATCCGTGCCGGCAGCGAATCCGCTGCACGGCGGCATCCGTGTACTCCCCCGGGAGCAGGCCCGGACGCCTCATGCACTCCCCGGGGTGACCAGGCCGGTCTCGTACGCGATGACCACGAGCTGCACGCGATCGCGGGCGCCGAGCTTCGCCATGATGCGCGAGACGTGCGTCTTCGCGGTCAGCGGGCTGAGGAACAACGCGCGGCCGATCTCCTCGTTGGTCAGGCCCTGCCCGACCAGGCCCAGGACCTCCCGCTCCCGCTCGGTGATCGCCTCCAGCGCCCGGGTGTCGGGCTCCTTGCGCAGATTGTCGCCGATGCGCTCGAGCAGCCGCTTCGTCACGCTCGGGCTCAGCAGCGCGTCGCCGGAGGCGACGACGTGCACCGCGCGGATCAGCTCGACCGGCTCCGTGTCCTTCACGAGGAAGCCGCTCGCGCCGGCTCTGATCGCGCGCGCCACGTACTCGTCGAGCTCGAACGTGGTGACGATGACGATGTGCGTGCCCAGCAGCTCGGGCCTGCGCACGAGCTGCTCAGTCGCCCACAGGCCGTCGCCGTCGGGCATCCGGATGTCCATGAGCACGACATCCGGCCGGGTCGCGGCGACGAGCGACACGGCCTCCGCGCCCGTCCCCGCCTCGCCCACGATCTCAATGTCCGGCTCGGCCTCGAGCA
>DATMVL010000224.1:0-3224 GCA_035563175.1 Rhodoglobus sp.
CCGTGGGCGACCCTCATCGGATGGCTGATCTTCGGGCCTCGTCCGCGCACGACATGGGCCACGACCGCCCTCGCCTTCATCTGGCCGCTGCTGTGGCTGGTCTACACCTTCGTCCACGGCGCGATCACGGGCTGGTACCCGTACCCCTTCCTGGACGTGAACACGATCGGCTTCGCGGAATCCGCCCGCAACTCGGCGATCGTGCTGTTCATCGGCATCCTGATCGCCGTCGTCCTGACGTTCGTCGACCACCACATGCCGTCGCTCGTCCGCGATCGCGACCGCCGGCGCGACTGAGCGCCCGGGTCAGCGGAAGTCGCGCGCACGATGGTGCACGCCCACCCGCAGGTCTTCGAACCGGTCGGCGACGAGGTTCGTGACCCCCTCGGGCGACCGCTCGAGGATCCCCCGCGCGATGAGCGCGGGTGAGTCCCGCACGACGCGGCGGTACCGGTTCCACACCCCCACCGAGCACACGATGTTCACGAGCCCGTGTTCGTCCTCGAGATTGAGGAAGGTGACTCCGGATGCCGTGGCCGGCCGCTGCCGGTGCGTGACAAGCCCTGCGACCTCGATGCGGCGACCCGTCTCGTGGGTGCGCAGATCGCCCGACGTCAGCACCCCGCGGGCGTCGAGCCCGGAGCGGTAGTGGGTCATCGGGTGATCGTCGGTGGAGACGCCGGTGGCCCAGAGGTCTGCCGCGAGGAGGTCGTAGCTCGTCTGGTCGGTGAACAGCGGCGGCTGCACCGCCATCAGAGAGTCGGGCAGGAACTCGGGGCGATCCTGCGCCGCAGAACCGGCGAGCCAGATCGCCTCGCGGCGGCTGAGCCCCAGGCAGTCGAACGCACCCGCGGTCGCGAGCGCCTCGAGCTGCGTGGCCGTGACGCTCGTGCGGCGCACCAGGTCGCGCAGATCCCGGAACGGGCCCTCGGCATCGCGCGCCGCGACGATGCGCTCGGCCACCTTCACGCCGATTCCCTTGATCCCCGCGAGCCCCAGCCGCACGGCGAAGTGCCCGTCGCGACGGTGCGCCGCGGTCTCGTCGGGCTCGTCGATGTCGAAGATGCCCACCGGCGGCTGGTGCCGGTCCAGGCAGGAGTCCAGGCCGGTCGACCCTCCGACAGGCTCAGCGACCGAGGAGTCGACGAGAGGTTCGAGCAACGCCTCCACACCCGACGCGTGGAGGTCGGGGCGACGCACATCGACACCGTGGCGCCGGGCGTCGGAGACGAGCGAGGCCGGCGAGTAGAAGCCCATGGGCTGCGCCCGCAGCAGCCCGGCCAGGAACGCGGCCGGGTAGTGCAGCTTGATCCACGAACTGGCGTACACCAGCAGCGCGAACGACAGCGAGTGCGACTCGGCGAACCCGAAGTTCGCGAAGGCCTGGATCTTGCTGTAGATCGCGTCCGCGGCATCCCCCACCAGTCCGTTCTCGGCCATGCCCGCGTAGAGCTTCTCCTTCAGGGAGTCGATCCGCTCGATGCCGCGCTTGGAGCCCATCGCCCGGCGCAGCAGATCGGCGTCCTCACCGGTCAGTCCGCCGATCACCATGCCCATCTGCATGAGCTGCTCCTGGAACACCGGGATGCCGAGCGTGCGCTCCAGCACCGGCTTCAGCTTCTCGTGCGGATAGGTGACCGGGTCCTGCTTCAGCTTGCGCCGGACGAACGGGTGCACCGCACCGCCCTGGATCGGTCCCGGGCGGATGAGGGCGATCTCGATCGCGAGGTCGTAGAACTCGCGGGGCTGCAGCCGTGGGAGCAGCCCCATCTGCGCGCGCGACTCGACCTGGAACACCCCGATCGCATCCGCGCGGCACAGCATGTCGTAGGTCGCCTTCTCCTCCTTGGGGATCGTCGACAGCTCCCAGTCCTCCCCCGTCGACGCGCGGATCATGTCGAAGCAGTACTGCAGGGCCGCCAGCATCCCCAATCCCAGCAGATCGAACTTGACCAGCCCCATCCAGGCGGCGTCGTCCTTGTCCCACTGGATCACCGTGCGGTTCTCCATGCGCGCGTGCTCGATCGGCACCACCTCCCCCACCGGCCGGTCGGTGAGCACCATGCCGCCGGAGTGGATGCCCAGGTGCCGCGGCGCCTTGAGCAGCTCGCCGGCGAACTCGAGCACCTGATCGGGGATGTCGTGCCCCGCCGCCGTGTCGAGGTGCGCGCCCCACCCCTCCACCTGCTTCGACCAGGCATCCTGCTGCCCGGGCGAGTGCCCGAGCGCCTTCGCCATGTCGCGGATGGCGTTCTTCGGCCGGTACTGGATGACGTTCGCGACCTGCGCCGCCCGGTCGCGGCCGTACTCGGCGTACACCCACTGGATGATCTCCTCGCGGCGGTCGGAGTCGAAGTCGACGTCGATGTCGGGCTCCTCCTCGCGCAGGCTCGACAGGAACCGCTCGAACGGCAGTCTGTACGCGATCGCGTCGACGGCGGTGATGTCCAGCAGGTAGCAGATCGCACTGTTGGCCGCCGACCCACGACCCTGGCACAGGATGCCTCGGCGCCGCGCCTCCTGCACGATCCCGTGCACGATCAGGAAGTAGCCCGGGAAGTCCTTCATCTCGATCACGCCGAGTTCGCGTTCGATCCGCTCACGGTCCTCCGGGCGGAGATCGGGGTACTTCCGCGGCACGGCGTCCCACACGAGCTTGCGCAGCCACGACATCGGCGTGTGCCCCTCGGGCACCTTCTGCTTCGGCAGCGCGGGCTTCGCACGTCGCAACGGGAAGGCCAGCTCGTCGGCGAGCGTCACGGTGCGGGCGACGGCATCCGGGAAGCGCACGAAGCGCTCCGCCATCTCGGCCCCCGACCGCAGGTGGGCGCCGGCGTGGGCGGGAAGCCAGCCGTCGAGCTCGTCGAGCCCGCGGTTCGCGCGCACCGCGGCGACCGCGGCGGCCAGCAGCTGGCGCTCGGGCACGGCGTAATGCACGTTGTTCGTCGCCAGGAGCGGGAGCCCGCGCTCCCGTGCGAGACCGGCGAGCACGTCGTTGTCGCGGGCGTCGAGCGGGTTGCCGTGATCGATCAGCTCGACGTGCACGGCATCGCGCCCGAACAGCGCGACCAGGCGGTCCAGCTCGCGGGCCGCGGCATCCGCTCCCGCCGTTCCGGGAGCCGAGGCCAGCGCGCGCCGCACCGCCCCCTTCCGGCAGCCGGTGAGCACCGCCCACTCCCCCGCGGCCTGCGCCGCGAGCTCGTCGAGATCGTAGACGGGCCGGC
>DATMVL010000225.1:0-9996 GCA_035563175.1 Rhodoglobus sp.
TCGAGCGTGCTCCCGTCCATCACCGCGGCGTCGCACTGCACCCGACCGTCGGCGTTGCGGGCGGCGCCGATCCCTGCGTTGAAGGTCGGGTCGGTCTCGAGCACGCGGACGGCGGCCACCGCGGCGTCGACCGCGGAGCCGCCCTCCTGCAGCACCGCGGCGCCGGCCTCGACGGCGGCGCGCACGCCGGATTCGAACGCGTCGCGGTCCTCCTCGAGGCGGCTCGCTCCGCCGTGCGCGACGATCGCCCAGGTCATCGGGACTCCACCGGCTCGAGCGTCGGGATCTTCGGCTCGCGGGTGTCGCCCGACGAGCGGCCGGTCAGCCGGCGCCCGACCCACGGCAGCACGTACTGGCGCCAGTACGCGGCGGTGCCGGGCCGCAGCAGCTCGGGCAGCCCATCGTCGGCGGGCGGCGCGGGCACCTCCAGGGCGGCCAGCACGTTGCCGGCGACCCTGCTGTGGCCGAGCGCGTTGAGGTGCAGCTTGTCGACCGACCAGTACCGCAGCTCGCCGAGCTCGCGGTCGGCCCAGTTGTCCACCCAGGTCACGCCCTCCAGGGGCAGATGCGAGCGCACCGCCTCGGCGAGCCGGTCGCCGCGGCGCTGCACGGTGGCGCCGAGCGGCAGGTGGCGGCTGGGGTTGGCCCCGCTCACCAGCAGCACGTGGATGCCCTCATCCGTCGCCCGCCGCACCCCGTCGATGAGGCGCGCGGCGACGCCCTCGATCGAGACCCGCGGCCGCATGATGTCGTTGCCGCCGCCGTTGATGCTCAGCAGTTCGGGGCGCAGCTCGATCGCGGCATCCAGCTGACCGCTCACGATCGGCGCGAGCAGGCGGCCGCGGATGGCCAGATTGGCGTACCGCACCGGCGGGGTGGCGGCGGCGAGGCCGATCGCGACGAGGTCGGCCCAGCCGCGCACGCGGCCGTCGGGCAGCTCGTCGCCCACGCCTTCCGAGAAGCTGTCTCCGATCGCGACGTAGCTGTGGAACGAAGGCACCCGTCGAGGTTACGGCCGCGACGTGGAAGCGCGCGACCGCTTGACGGGTGGGCTCAGCCGGTAGAAGAGGAACGGGACGGCCGAGAGCAGGCAGCTCGCCGCCGGCACCAGCGTGATGGCCGCGAACACGGTGTCCTGCATCTGCCGGGTGACCGCGACCCCGCTCTCGTAGCCGGCGACCACGACGAACGCGCCGAACGCGAGCGTGGCCAGCGCGTTCATGATCTTCGACACGAACGTGAGCGTCGCGAACGAGATGCCGTCGTTGCGCACGCCGAGGCGGGCTTCGGCGTCGTCCACCGCGTCGGCGATCATCGTCGCCTGCACGACCAGGAAGACGCCCAGGGTGAGCCCGGTGAGGAAGATGAAGACCAGGATGCCGGTGATGTTCTCGAACCCGGTCAGGTACATCGCGAGGTACAGCACCGCTCCCGCGACGGACGAGCCGATGGCGAGCGCGCGGCTGGAGAACCGGCGCAGCAGCAGCGGGGTCGAGAACGACGACACGACCATGCCGGCGATGATCGCGGCGCCGATGAGCGTGAACGCTCCCTCGTCGCCGTAGGCGAGCACGACGAAGACGGCCCCGCCGGCCTGCACCAGGAATCGGCCGAACCCGAGCACGGAACCGACGAGCACCAGCAGCAGCGGGGTGTTGCGCAGCAGCGTGCCGAAGAGCTGGCGCGGTCGCAGGCCGGTCGAGACGGCCGCGGTCTGGCGCTCGCGGGTGAAGAAGAACGCGAGCAGGAAGAGCGCCATGCCGATGGCTGAGGTGACGAACACCGCGATCGACCAGCCGGCAGCCGTGGTGTCCCCGCCGCCGCTGAAGGCACGGGCGATCCAGGGCACGCCGAGGGTGGCGGCGCCGAGCGAGATCGCGCCCACCGCGCGCACCGAGGCGATGGTGCGGGTGCGGGCTGCGGGGTCGACGAACGATGAGCCGATGACGCCCCAGAAGGGCACGTCGCAGGCGGTGTAGGCGAGACCCCACAGGAAGTACGCGATGCCGAAGTAGAGCAGCTGCGTCGGCTCGTCCGCGTCGGGCACCGTGAACACCAGGCCGGTGAGCACGGCCACCGGCACGGCCGAGAACAGCAGGTAGGGGCGAAGCTTGCCCCACCGGCTGCGGGTCATGTCGATGACGCTGCCGAGCAGCGGGTCGGTGACGGCGTCGACCACCTTCGTGACGGTGATGATCGTCGTCACCACGGCGATGCCGGCCGTGCTGATGCCGGCGTACTCGATGAGGTAGACGAGCATGAACGTCGACACCGTGGTGAGCACGAAATTCTGCCCGAACCCGGCCGCGACCACGGCGAGGCTCTGGGTGCGCAGCGGCACCGGCCCGCTCACGCCCGGCTCCGCAGCAGCACCGTCTTGATCTCGAACGGCCGGAACACCATCGCCCCGAGATCGGCGTCGCCGACCGGTCGCTCGAGCAGATCGGTGACCACGGCGTCCTCGTGCGGCAGCGCGACGCGCAGCGCGGTCGTGGTGGCCACACCGAGGCTCTCGTAGAGCCGGAGCACGACGCCGTCGGCCGACTCGGCCTGCTTCACGGTCTCGATGACGACGCCGGCATCCGTCGTCGACGCGACGCTGTCGAAGCCGGCCCCCGCGGCGAGCAGCAGCGGGTTGTTCAGCCGGTACCCCTCGCGGATCACGTCGCTCAGCTCGGTGTACGGCATGAACGCGTACGAGAAGCGATGGATGCCCCGGTCGGCGGTGCGATCCGGGAACGTCGGCGCGCGCAGCAGGTTGAGGCTCAGCAGGCCGTGCTTCGCCCGATGCCCGTACTTGCCGTCGTTGAGCACGGCGAAGCCGCCGTCGGCGTCCTCGGTGGCGATCCACCTGTGCGCGCACACCTCGAACTGCGCCTTCTCGATCGCATCCCGCTCCGTGGTGACGCGCTCGATGTGCCCGAACTGGATCTCGCAGCGCACCGTGGGGCCGTACCGTGCGGGGCGGAACTCGGCCCGCAGCATCCGGTGCCGCTGGTGCCATTCGACCTCGGTGTCGAAGCGCACGACGTCGCTGCCGGCCTCGAGCACGATGTGCTGGGTGACGGTCACTTTCGGGCCGCGCAGCACCTGCCGCCGCACGACGGTGGGGCCGTCGACCGCGGTGCTCGACTCGGCGACGGTGAGCGGCCGAGCCGGGCGGTCGAGGTAGCGCTGGTCGATGTCCCAGGCGTTGAACGGCCAGACGTACGGGTCGGCGTGCAGCACGAGCCGGTTGAGCCCGTCGGCGGCGTGCTCGGTGCCGGCGGCGTCGCGGCAGGAGCGGATCTCGCCGGTGCGGTCGTCGAACACGAGGTTCAGGCGCCCGTTGCCCATGGTGCCCGTACCGGCGCGCAGCTCGGGCGCCGGGGGCGCCGGGGTCAGGGCCGCCGCGGCGTACGGCGCGACCTCGGCGCGGTACCAGGAGCCCCCGTGCCGCACCGGCTCGTCGCGCGGGAAGCCGGTCAGGTTCATCGCGCCGGGATCGCCGCCGGATGACGGCAGCCGATCGACGAGCCGCGCCGCGACCGCGTCGAGCTCGGCCTCCACCCGCTCGTACGTCTCGATCGCCTCCCGGTTGACCCGCGCGATCGACGAGCCGGGGATGATGTCGTGGAACTGGTTCAGCAGCACCTCGCGCCAGGGCCGCTCGAGCTCGGCTCGGCTGTCGTGGCCGGTGATCACCGCGAGCGCCTCGGTCTCGTGCAGCTTGCGCTCGGCGATGCGGTTGTGCCGCTTGATGCGGCCCTGCGTGGTGTACGTGCCCTGATGCGTCTCCAGGTACAGCTCGCCGGCGTGCCGCGGCTGCACGTCGAGGGTCTCGAGGTGCTCGAAGAACGCTCGCGCCGACGAGTACTCGACCCTGGGGAGCCCGCGCAGGTCGCGCTCGCGCCCGGTGACCTCGAGGTGGATCTCGCCGGGCCCGCCGCCGCCGTCGCCAGACCCGTAGACCAGCAGGGCGGTGCCGAGGTCGCGCTCAGGGTACTGCCGAAGCCCCTTGAGCAGCCCGTCGGCGGCGCCGCGGGAGTTGTAGTCGCCCTCTGGCGGCATGTGCACCAGCACCTCGGAGCCGTCGATGCCGGCCCAGCGGAAGGTGCGGTGGGGGAAGTCGTTGACCTTGTTCCAGGCCAGCTTGATGGTCTGGAACCAGTCCATCCCGGCGCCGCGCAGGATCTGCGGCAGGTTGCCGTTGTACCCGAAGGTGTCGGGCAGCCAGCACAGGCGCAGCTGCTCGTCGGTCAGGCCGAACGCCTCCTGCTGGAAGCGGCGCCCTACCACCGCCTGCCGCACGAGGGACTCGCCGGAGGGCAGGTTCGTGTCGGGCTCCACCCAGAAGCTGCCCTGCACCTCCATGCGCCCTGCGGCCACCGCCGCCTGCAACCGCGCGAACAGCGCCGGGTGCCGCTCGCGCATCCAGTGCAGCTGCTGCGGCTGGCTGGTGCCGAACACGTACCCGTCGCGGGCGTCGATGGTGTTGACCGCGCGCACGTAGGTGCGGGCCGACTTGCGCCGGGTCTCGCGCAACGGCCACAGCCACGCCATGTCGAGGTGCCCGTGCCCGACGGCGCGGTACACGAAGTCGTCGATCGAGGTCGCGGTGAGCGCAGGCCGCAGCGCGTCGCGGGCGCCGGCGAGGTCGCCGGCCGTGAACCGGTCGAAGGATGCTCGCAGCGCGGCTCGCACGTCGCGCTCGAGCGACGCATCCTCGGTGGCCGACGCGAGCACCACGAGCGTGAGGTAGTCGTAGTAGAGCGCGAACGCCTCGTCGTCGCGCCGGGCGAGGTGCGCGCCGTGGTACACCGCCCGCCCGACCTCGTAGAGGATGAAGCCGTTGTAGGTGACGTCGGCGTAGACCTCGACCCGACCGCGCGACAGGTCCACCCGGCCGACGGGCCGGTACCGTCCGCCGCTGTGGGGGAGGTCGCCCTGCTGGAATGCGGTGGTGACGGAGTCGAGCAGCTCGCCGTCTGCGGCGTGCACGAGGCCCTCGCCGCGGATGCCGAGCATGAGCACCGCATCCTCGGCGCCCGCAGGCACCTCGCCCGTGATGCGCAACCACGCGCAGTCGAACACCATGCCCCAGGCCGTTCCGGGCCGCAGCGGGCGGAACTCGGCACGGTCGAGCTCGTCGAACGGGATCGGCTCGGGTGACCGGACGATCTCGGCCCGCAGCTGCGCGACCGGGGCGTAGACCGCCTTGCGGATGCGCAGCAGCCGGCGGTGCTCGGCCGGCTCGCTCGCCCGCAGGCCGATCAGCCAGTCAGGGATGCCGAGCACGGCGTCAGTCTAGGGGCGGCCTGTGCACCCCTCAGAGGTTGCCCCGGTGCACCTGCATCGTGGGCATCTCGTGCGTCTCCGGAGCGTGGTGCGGCTCGGCGACGACGACCAGCCCGTCCGGGGAGTTGGCCGAGACCATCAGCGCGTCGAGCCAGGCCTTGTTGATCGGGGGCCGCCGCGATCCGTCGAATCGGAACGACAGGGTGCTGTGCGGCGAGAGCCACAGCGTGGTGCGGCCGCTGCCCGACTCGCTGTCGAACTCGAAGTTGGCCGCGAACGACTCGCCGCGCCTGAGCTTGGCGAGGGTGACGAGCCGCAGGTGCGACAGCACGCGGTCGTCGATCTGGATGCGCTCAGGCGGCGATCCGTACAGCAGTTGCCCCATCGGAGCCCCCAGTCAGCTCCACCACCCCCGTACGAGGGTGATCTGCGCCCGAGCGTACTCGCTGCCTGCCGCCCACCGCTACGTCGCTGATCGTCCGCGGGGGCGACGCTCCTAATCGGCGGAAGGCCTTGACGCAAGCGGGTGTCCTTCTCGCGCCGGCCCGCGTAGACCGGGACCATGCGAGCTCTCACCTGGCAGGCCACCCGCGTCGTCTCGGTCGAGGATGTGCCCGATCCCGTCATCCTGCAGCCCACCGACGCGATCATCCGCGTCACGTCCACGGCGATCTGCGGCTCCGATCTCCACCTGCTCGACGTGCTGTCGGCCTTCATGCACAAGGACGACGTGCTCGGGCACGAGCCGATGGGCGTCGTGGTCGAGGTCGGGTCGGAGGTGACCACCGTGGCCCCGGGTGATCGCGTCGTCGTGCCGTTCGTCATCGCGTGCGGGCACTGCTACATGTGCCTGCGTGGGCTCACCACCCAGTGCGAGACCACGCAGAACCGCACGCAGAACTCGGGCGCCTCGCTGTACGGCTACACCGAGCTGTACGGGCGGGTGCCCGGCGGTCAGGCGGAGTACCTGCGCGTGCCCATGGCCGACTTCAACGCGATGAAGATCAACACCGACCTGCCTGACGAGCGCTACCTGTTCCTCAGCGACATCCTGCCCACGGCATGGCAGGGCGTGCAGTACGCCGACGTGCCGGCCGGCGGCACCCTCCTCGTGCTGGGCCTCGGCCCGGTCGGTCAGTTCGCCGCGCGCATCGGCCGGCACCTCGGCCACCGGGTGATCGCGGTCGACCCGGTCGAGGAGCGCCGTGCGATGGCCGAGCGCTACGGCGTGGAGACGCTCGACGCGACCGACACCATCCTGGAGGACATCCGCGACCGCACGGACGGGCGGGGGCCCGAGAGCGTCGTCGACGCGGTCGGTATGGAGGCGCACGGCAATCCCGGTGTCGCCGCGGTGCAGAACACGGCCGCCCTGCTGCCGAAGGTCATCGCGAAGCCGATGATGAAGACGCTCGGCGTCGATCGGCTCGCGGCCCTGATGCTCGCGATCCAGTCGGTGCAGCGCGGCGGCACCATCTCGCTGAGCGGCGTCTACGGCGGCGTCGCCGACCCGATGCCGATGCTGAACCTGTTCGACAAGCAGGTCACGCTGCGGATGGGTCAGTGCAACGTGCAGTCGTGGACGTCGACCCTGTGGCCGCTCGTGGAGGACCCGGCCGACCCGCTCGGCGTGATGGACCTCACGACGCACCGGCTGCCGCTCGAGGAGGCGCCGCGCGGCTACGACCTGTTCAAGAACAAGGAGGACGGCTGCGTGAAGGTCGTGCTGACGCCGTAGTCAGGCGTCGTCGCCGATCCGCGGATGGGGGAGGTCGGGCACACCGTCCTCGTTCATGTCCTGCGACCGGGCGCGGCGGGCATCCCACCGAAGCATGATGGCCGCGAGCACCGCGGAGAGCAGCGTCCCGAGCAGCACCCCGAGCTTGGCGCCGTCGGTGTGCGTGAGGTCCGGGAACGACAGCTCCGTGATGAGCAGCGACACCGTGAAACCGATGCCGGCCAGCAGCCCGATGGGCAGCAGGTCGCGCAGGCCGATGCCGTCCGGCAGCCGCAGTCTCGTCGTGCGCGTGAGGAGCGCGGTCGCGCCGAGCACCCCGAGCACCTTGCCGACCACCAACCCGAGCACCACGGCGAGCACCACCGGCTGGAGGAGCACCTCGGCTGCCCCGCCGCCGTCTGACACCGAGACGCCGGCCGAGAAGAACGCGAAGATCGGCAGGGCGAGCCCGATCGACCACGGCCGCACGCGGTGCTCGTACCGGGTGGTGCGGGGTTCGCGCTCGCCGTGCCTGATCACGGCCGGCACCGTGAAGCCCAGCAGCACGCCGGCGATCGTGGCGTGCACCCCCGACTCGTGCATGAGCACCCACGCGACGATGGCGAGCGGCACGAGCACGAACCACCAGGGGTGCCGCGAGCGCACGACGAGGGCGAACGCCGCGACGGCGACGAGGGCTCCTGCCAGCGCGAGCAGGTTCACCGCCGCGGTGTAGAACACGGCGATGATGACGATGGCGAGCAGGTCGTCGACGACGGCGAGGGTGAGCAGGAATGTGCGCAGCGCGGCCGGCAGGCCGCGCCCGAAGATCGCCAGCACGCCCAGGGCGAAGGCGATGTCCGTCGCGGTCGGGATCGCCCATCCCGGCAGCGCGCTGAGGTCGCCGGCCACGAGCACCACGAGGGCGTAGAGCACCGCGGGCACCGCCATGCCCCCGACCGCCGCGATCATGGGCACCGCGGCCTCGCGCGGGCGCCGCAGACTGCCGGCGACGAACTCGTGCTTGAGCTCGACCCCGACGACGAAGAAGAACACGGCCAGCAGGCCGTCGGCGGCCCACTGCGCGAGCGTCAGGTCCAGATGCAGCGCTTCCGGGCCGAGTCGGATGCCGCTGAGCGCCTGGTACCCCTCGCCGGCGGGCGAGTTGGCGAGCACCAGCGCCAGCGCCGCTGCGACGAGCAGCAGCACGCCCCCGGTCGTCTCCTCTCGCAGGAGGACGGTCAGGCGGCGTGCAGAGGCTGGCATGGGGCTCCGTTCGGGCGCGACGAGGGTGTCGCCGACCAGACTTCCCGGCACTCCGCCTCCATCGTATCCGGCGCCGCCCGCGCATCGCCCGGGTAGCGTTGTCCGGAATGCCGCATCGCCCCCGGGTGTTCGACATGGCGTGCTGGGAGGTGAGACGTCCGTGCAGAAGCCGACCATCGGCATCCTCGGTGCCGGCAAGGTCGGCACCGTGCTCGCCCGCCTGTTCCTGCAGGCCGGGCATCCGGTGCTCATCTCGTCGTCCGGTGCGGCCGAGCGCATCTCGCTCATCGTCGACGTGCTCGCGCCCGGCGCTCGCGCCCGCACCTCGGCGCAGGTCGCAGCGGAGGCCGACATCGTGGTGCTCGCGCTGCCGCTCGGCAAGTTCCGCACCATCCCGGTGGAGCCGCTGGCCGGCAAGCTCGTCATCGACGCCATGAACTACTGGTGGGAGGTCGACGGCGTGCGGCCCGAGCTCGACGACCCGGCGGTGTCGACCAGCGAGCTGGTGCAGGCGTTCCTGCCGCGTTCCCGGGTGGTGAAGGCGTTCAGCCACCTCGGCTACCACGACCTCGACGAGCGCGGCCGTCGCGCCGGCGACCCGGAGCGCAAGGCGGTCGCGATCGCGGGCGACGACGCCGCCGACGTGGATGCGGTGGCCGCCCTGGTGGACGAGGTCGGCTTCGACCCGGTGCCGGCCGGCCCGCTGGCCGCGGGCATCCGGTTCCAGCCGCACACGGAGCTGTTCGGCTTCGTCACCGACGCGGCCGGAGCGCGGGAGCTGCTCGACGCGTTCGACGACTCCCCGCGCGGCCGGGTGGTGGCGCGGGCGAGGGCTACGGCGCGATCGTGAACGCGCGCGGCGCCAGCGATCCGACGCGGCTCGTGTCGGCCGCGACGTAGCGCACCCCGATCACGTGGGTGCCGTCGGCGAGCGGCGGCGTCACGCGCACGATCGGCTCGCTCTCGAGCACGTGCTCGTTGCCGGTGCCCTTGCCGTCGATGAGCACCTCGACCCGCTGGCCGGGGATGCCGGCGATCCGCACCTCGACGACGGTGCCGCCGTTCGACGGGAGCACCTGCCCCTCGGTGGGTGAGACGAGCGTCGGCCGTTCGAACACCAGCGGAGCGCTGGGAACGGATGCCTGCGACACGTTGCCGGCCGGATCCACCTGGGTGGCGGTGAGGGTGCGCCCGTCGACGCCCGGGTCGGGCACCGGCACCGACCATGCGCCCGTGTCGTCAGCCGTGTCGGAGAGCTGGATGCCGGCACCGTCGGTGACGGTGACCTCCGCACCGGGCTCGGCGGTGCCCGCGAGCACGGGGAGGAGGATGAACGGCGACGGATCCGCGAACGACGCGAGCTGCGGCGGCAGCGCGATCGTGTCGACCGTGATCGGCACGGTGACCGGCGCGGAGACGTTGCCGGCGGCATCCCGCTGCTGGAAGACCAGCTCGTGATCGCCGTCGGGAAGCGGGGCCGAAGCGGTCCACGTGCCGTCGGCGTCGACCACCGCGCTCGCCACGGCTGAGGGCCCGATCTCGATCGTGGCGCCCGGCTCGCCGGTTCCGCTGAGCACGACCGGGAACCGGTTGGTCAGGGTGTCCGCCACGAGCGCGACGGTCGGCGCGGCGGGCGCGACCGTGTCGATGGGCGGGGGTGGTGGAACCACGAGCGGCGGCGGCGCCACCACGGGGCGCGTCGGTGTCGCGGGCGGAGCCGCCGGGGGAGCGGCCGG
>DATMVL010000226.1:0-3482 GCA_035563175.1 Rhodoglobus sp.
TGGCCGGTGCACCGCGCCGTGTGCTGGGGCGCCGGTGTCGCCGCCGCGCTCGCGACGGTCGTCGGTCCGCTCGCCGAGGCCGCCCACCGCGACTTCGTCGCGCACATGTGGGCGCACCTGCTGATCGGGATGCTCGCGCCGCTGCTGCTGGTGCTGTCGGCGCCGGTGACGTTGGCGCTGCGCACCCTCTCCGCGGTGCCGGCACGGCGGTTGGCCGCCCTGCTGCGCAGCGTCCCCATGCAGGTGCTCGCGCACCCCGTGCCGGCCGCGCTGCTGAGCGCGGGCGGCCTCTGGGTGCTCTACCGCACGCCGCTGTTGCAGGCGATGCAGTCGGATCCGCTGGTCCACCTGCTCGTGCACGCGCACCTGCTCGCTGCGGGCTTCCTGTTCACCGCCGCGGTGATCGGGCTCGATCCCGCGCCGCACCGGCCCGACCGCCGACTCGTCACGGTGGTGCTCGTGCTCGCCGCCGCCTCGCACGCGATCCTCGCGAGATCGCTGGTCGCGGCGCCACCGGCCGGCGTGCCCGTCGCCGAGGCGGAGGCCGGCGCCGAGCTCATGTACACCGCCGGCGGGTGGGTCGAGGCCGCGGTGATCGTGATCTTCTGCCTGCGCTGGTATCGGGCGGCCGGGCGCCGGCTGGTGCCCGCCTAACCGCCGGCGAACGGCGGCAGCACGTCGACGCGAGCGCCGATCGGCCGGGCGTCGTCGCGGCTGACGACGCCGTCGACCAGGAACGAGCCGGAGGCCAGCACCCGGCGCATCGGCTCGCCGTACCGTTCCGCCAGCAGCGCCTTGAGCTCGCCGACCGTCCCGGCCTGCAGGGGCTCCGACTCCCGCCCCGCGGCCTCGGCCGCCGCGGCGAAGTAGCGCACCTCAGCCACCGATCGCACCCATCGACCGCACCGGGCGCTGGAAGCCCGGCAGCGACATCCCGTGCCCCGCCTGCTTGCCCCACTGGGCGGCGCGCCACGCGTCGGCGACCTCGGTATCGGAGGCGCCCCCGCGCAGCAGCGCCCGCAGGTCGGTCTCGTCGTCGCCGAACAGGCACGAGCGCACGGTGCCCTCGGCCGTCAGCCGGGTGCGGTCGCAGGCCTCGCAGAAGCTGCGGGTCACCGACGCGATGATGCCCACCGTGTCGGGGCCGCCGTCGACGAGCCACTCCTCCGCCGGAGCCGACGGGTCGTCGCGGTGCGGCGCCGACAGCGCGAACCGGCTCGAGAGCGTCTCGACCAGCTCTGCGGCCGGCACCATGTTGTCCATCGCCCACTGCTCGTCGGCGTCGAGCGGCATCTGCTCGATGAAGCGCAGGTGCACGCCGTGCTCGAGGCACCAGGCGAGCAGGTCGGCGGCGCCGGCGAGGGTGTCGCGCATGAGCACCGCGTTGACCTTCAGCGGCGTGAGCCCGGCCAGCCGCGCGGCCTCGATGCCGAGCATCACCGCCGGCAGCCGGTCGCGCCGGGTGAGCCGCGCGAAGTGGTCGCGGTCGACGGTGTCGAGCGACACGTTGACCCGGTCGAGGCCGGCTGCCCGCAGCGCGCCGATGCGCTTGTCGAGCCCGATGCCGTTCGTCGTCATGCTGATCGAGGCGTCTCCGGCGACCGCGCGCGAGCGCCCGATGATCTGCTCGAGGTCGGCGCGCATCAGCGGCTCTCCCCCGGTGAACCTGACGTCGCGGATGCCCAGCTCCCGCACCCCGATGCCGACGAGCCGCGCGATCTCGTCGGCGGTCAGCAGGTCGTTCCGGGCGATCGCCGGGAGCCCCTCCGCGGGCATGCAGTAGGTGCAGCGCAGGGAGCACTTCTCGGTGATGGAGATGCGCAGGTCGCGCGCGGTGCGGCCGAAGCGATCGACCAGCGCGTCGGTCGCAGGCCGGCCGTCCAGGCTCGGTCGGGCGCGCATCCGCGGCATACCGAGGGAGAGGCTCACGCAGTACAGTCAAGCATGAGCATCTTCACGCGCGGCTTCTCGGGCCGCGGCAGGGAGAACGGACCCGACCTGCCGCCCGGTCAGTACCTCACGGAGGACTTCCCGGTGCTCTCCGCCGGCCCCACGCCCGACGTGGCGAAGGAGGACTGGCGGTTCGAGATCCGCACCGAGAACGGCGTCACCGGCTGGAGCTGGGACGAGTTCATGGCGCTGAAGATCGACGAGGTGAGCACCGACATCCACTGCGTCACCCGCTGGTCGAAGCTCGGCACCAGCTGGCGCGGGGTCAGCCTCGACACCCTGTTCGAGCACGTCGACACCTCGTACGAGTACACGATGGCGCACTCGTACGGCGGCTACACCACGAACGTGCCGCTCGAGGATCTGCTCGACGGCAAGGCCTGGGTCGCGTTCGAGTTCGACGGCGAGGAGCTCGATCCCGAGCACGGCGGCCCCGCTCGTCTGCTCGTGCCTCACCTGTACTTCTGGAAGAGCGCGAAGTGGGTGCGCGGCCTGGAGCTGATGCCGCAGGACCAGCCCGGCTTCTGGGAGCAGAACGGCTACAACATGTACGGCGACCCCTGGCGGGAAGAGCGGTATTGGTAGGGGCCTGGACGGTGGGCACGGTGGCCAGCACCCGGCGCGAGACGCCGACCGGTCGCAGCATCGTGCTCGACGTGCCGGGCTGGCCGGGCAACATCGCGGGCCAGCACGTCGACGTGCGCCTCACCGCCCCCGACGGCTATCAGGCCACCCGCTCGTACTCGATCGCCAGTGCAGGCCCGGAGCCGCACTTCGAGCTCGCGGTCGACCGTCTGCCCACCGGCGAGGTCTCGCCCTACCTCGTCGACGAGCTGCGCGAGGGCGACCAGGTCGAGGTGCGCGGGCCGCTCGGCGGCTGGTTCGTCTGGACGCCGGCCGAGACCCGGCCGGTGCAGCTCATCGCCGGCGGCTCGGGCGTGGTGCCGCTCGTCGCGATGCTGCGCTCGCACGCCGCGGCCGCCGCCGACACGCCCATGCGGCTGCTGTACTCGGTGCGCTCCCCCGACGACCGGTTCTTCGCCGACGAGCTCGGGGACTGGGATGTCACCTACGCCTACACCCGCTCCGCCCCCGACGGGATGCCCGTGGGTCGGCTGACCGCCGACACCGTCGCGGCGGCGGTGCTGCCGCCCGGGGCCCTGGTCTTCGTGTGCGGCCCCACCCGCTTCGTCGAGGCGGTCGCGACCTGGCTGGTGGACCTCGGGCACCGCCCGCAGGACGTGAAGACCGAGAGGTTCGGCGGATGAGCCACCTCGACGGCAACGTGCTGGCCGGTCCGCTGAGCGAGCATTTCAGCGACGACATGACCACGGCGAGCGCGGAGTGCGCCGGCTGCGGCGACGTCGCCGTGCTGGCGCAGGCGATGGTCTACGACTGCAGCCCCGGCTGGACGGTGCGCTGCCGCGCCTGCGGCGACGTGCTGCTCGTGCTGGTGCGGGTCGGCGACCGTCTGCGGCTCGACCTGCGCGGTCTCACCGCCCTCACGCTCTAGCCCCGCCGGCCTCCCCCGC
>DATMVL010000227.1:0-4377 GCA_035563175.1 Rhodoglobus sp.
CGTCAGCGGCAACACCGTGGTGGTCGTCGCGAGCGAGCGGGCCCCGCTGCCGGCGGTGAGCCTGGCGGAGGTGCTCGCCACCAGCGACGTACCCGGGGGAGTGGTCAACATCCTGACCGGGTCGGCCGCCGAGCTCGCACCGTGGCTGGCCGGCCATGCCGACGTGAACGCGATCGATCTGGCCGGTGCCGGTGCGGTCGACTGGGTGGACCTGCAGATCACCGCCGCCGACACGCTGAAGCGCGTGCTCGGACCGGAGGAAGGCGCTCCATCGCCGTCGCTGCAGCGCATCACCGCGCTGACCGAGACCAAGACGGTCTGGCACACCAAGGCGCTGATCTGACCCTCCCGCGGTGCTCGGCGCGCGAGGATGGATCGCTTTCCCAGCCGTGAACGCGCATGATGGAACGGTGAGCGACGAAGCGACGACCGACCACCGTCCGACCATCGACCACCGTCCGACGATCGCCCTCGTCGGCGACAGCCTCACGGCGGCCGGGAACTGGGACGAGTGGCTGCCGGATCGCGCCGTGCTGAATCTGGGCGTGTCCGGCGACACCACCGACGACGTGCTCGCCCGCATCGACGACGTGCTCCAGGCGCAGCCCGAGTCCGTGGCGCTGATGATCGGCACCAACGACCTCGGCACGCGCCGCTCGGTGGAGCATCTGGTCCGCAACGTCGAGTACCTGCTGGTGAGTCTGCGGCGCGACCTGCCGGGCGTGCGGATGCTCGTGCAGTCGATCCTGCCGCGGGGACGCGAGTTCGCGGCGCAGATCCAGGACGCGAACCGCCACCTGCGCCAGTTCGCGCCGACCGTCAACGCCCAGTACCTGGACCTGTGGCCTGCCTTCGCGCAGGAGGACGGCGAGATCGATCCGGCCCTCTCCGACGACCGGCTGCATCTCAACGAGGACGGCTACCGGGCCTGGGTCGACGAGCTGCTGCCGGCGCTGGAGCGCCTCGACGGCGCGCCGCCGATGTCGCGGCCGATCAGCATCATCCGCCCCGAGTCCTGATCGGCGGCCGCGCTCGGCGCGCGCCCCACCGGGCCCCGGCTCACAAGGCGGAGAGCAACGACCGGTAGAACTCGATGCCGCGCAGCCACGCGCTCACGTGCAGGCGCTCGTTCCGGGCGTGCAGGGCGTCGCGCTGCTCGCGGGTCACGTCGAACGGCGTGAACCGGTAGACGCCCTGGCTGATCCGCGTGAACTGTCGCGAGTCGGTGGCGCCGGTCTGGATGTACGGGGCGACCACGGTGCCGGGGAACGACTTCTCGATGGTCGCCGCCACCAGCTCCCACGCCAGCCCGGTCAAGGGCGACACCGGCACCGGATCGCTGCGGTGCTCGAGCTCGATGCGCACCGTCTCGTCGTCGATCGCCTTGCGCAGGTGGTCGAGCGCCTCGTCCACGGTCGAGTCGACCGACACCCGCACGTTGACGATCGCGCTCGCGCGCTCGGCGAGCGCGTTGGGAGCCGACCCGGCCTCGAGCATGGTGACCGCCTGCGTGGTGCGCATCATCGCGTTGACCTCGGGGCTGACCCGTTCGAGCATCGGACGCACGACGGGCGAGAGCCAGCGGGCGTTGCGGGCGGCGAAGCCGAGGCCGCCGCCGGCATGTTGGCCGATCGTCTCGAGCAGGGCGAGCAGGATCGGGTTCAGCGCGCTCGGGAAGGGCTTCGCGTTGAGGTTCAGGATGGCCCGCGCCAGCCGGGTGGTGGAGGTCTCGCGAGGCGGTGTGGAGGCGTGACCGCCCGGCTGATCCACGATGAGCCGCACCGTGTTCGGCGCCTTCTCGCCGGCCCCGACGAAGGCCATCGGCGCGTCGACCGCCGGGAAGGCGTCGCGTGCGATCGCGCCGCCCTCGTCGAGCACGAGGGTCGGACGCACCCCGCGCGCCGCCAGCAGGTCCACGGCGGCGACCGCCCCGGATCCGAGCGTCTCCTCGTCGTGCCCGAAGAACAGGTAGACGTCCTGGTGCGGGCTGAGGCCGGCGGCGAGCTGCGCCTCGACCGCCTCGAGGATGGCGACGACGGATCCCTTGTCGTCGAGGGTCCCCCGGCCCCAGATCAGCCGCTCCTCGCCGGAGCCGCTGAGCTCGCCGGCGAAGGGCGGGTGCCGCCAGCCGACGTCCGTCGCCGGCACCACGTCGTAGTGGGCCATGAGCACCGCGGGCTCCGTGGACTGCGCACCCCGCCAGCGGTACAGCAGCGAGTGCCCGGCGACGACCTCGCGCTCGAGCCGCTGATGCACGAGCGGGTAGAGCCGGGTGAGCGTCTGCGCGAACCGGTCGAACTGATCCCACTGCACCCGGTCGAGCTCGTAGCGCGACTCGGTGGGGATCC
Source organism: Rhodoglobus sp. (assembly GCA_035563175.1). Taxonomy (GTDB): domain Bacteria; phylum Actinomycetota; class Actinomycetes; order Actinomycetales; family Microbacteriaceae; genus Rhodoglobus. Next base: position 2,349 of record DATMVL010000227.1, read on the forward strand.
GAAGGAGGGTCTGGAACCGCGCGACCGCTGCTTCGTCCGACATGCTCCGAGCCTAACCGGGCGCTACGGTGGAGCCCGTGCGCAGGATGCTGCTGGGAGCGTTGGTCACCGCCGTCGCGCTGTTCGCGGTGCCGGCTCCGGCCGCCGCCGACGTGGACGACTTCGAGTTCGAGTCGTTCGAGGCCGACTACTACCTCGGGGTCGACGAGGCGGGCCGCTCGACGCTCACCACGGTGGAGACCTTCGTGGCCGTCTTCCCCGAAACCGACCAGAACCGCGGGATGCGCCGGGCAATCCCGGAGTCGTACCTGGGCGACCCGACCGACATCGGCGACATCGAGGTGACGGACGAGAACGGGCGGCCCCGACCGTTCGAGACCGAGAGCGACGAGGGCTTCCTGCTCGTCACCAGCGCCGCGGAAGACTACGTGCACGGCCGCCAGACCTACGTCTTCACCTACACGCAGCACAACGTCACCCGGCTCTTCGACGACACGGGGGTCGACGAGTTCTACTGGGACACCAACGGCACCGGCTGGGACCAGCCGTTCGGCAGCGCGACGGCCAGGGTGCACGTGCCGGACGCGCTCGCCGACGCGCTGACCGGATCGAGCGCCTGCTACCGCGGCACCCAGGGCGAGGACGCCGAGTGCGAGCTCGAGCGCGCCGACGACGCCGACGGGGTGGTGTTCACCGCGCAGGCGACCGGCCTCGCACCGCGCGAGAACGTCACCGTCGCGATCGCGTTCGAATCCGGCACCTTCGTCGCTCGCGACCGCTCCTACCTGGGATCGCCGTACGCGCCCTGGCAGCTGGGCAGCGTGCTCCTCGCGATCCTCGCGCTGGTCTGGGCCGCCGTCCTGCGCGCCACGGCGCTGCGCGACGGGCGGGGGCGGCCCACGGTCATCGCCGAGTACGCGCCGCCGAAGGAGCTCGACGTGTACACGGCCGCGTCGATCCTGGGCCGGCTGCCGCGGGCGACGGCCGCGGCGATGGTGCAGCTCGCGGTGCGCCGCCGCATCCGGATCGTGGAGATCGAGCGTTCCGGCCTGCTCGGTGCCGGCAAGCCCGGCTACGCCCTGGAGCTGCTCGACGGCGCGGACCTGCACGGTCCGACGGCGCGGCTGCTGCGCGCCGTGTTCGGTGCGCGTCCCGAGCCGGGCGAGACCTACCGCATGGACGGGAAGGACACGAAGCTGAGCACGGCCGTCCGCGGCATCGTGCAGAGCGCGGACCGCGAGACCACGCGGTCGGGCCTGCGGCGGTCCGGCCCCTCCAGTCGCTGGCTGCTGCTCGTGCTCGCGATCCTCGCCGCGGTCGGCGGATTCGTCTTCGGCGTGCTGATGCTCGACGCGAACAGCGGCGGCGCTCTGCCGGTTCCGTTCATGATCCTGCCGATCGCCGCGGCGGTCGCCGTGCTCGTGCTGCTCGCGCACCGCCCGCTCACCGAGGCCGGCGCGGAGCTGCGCGACCACCTGCGCGGCCTTCAGCTGTACATCCGGCTCGCCGAGGCCGACCGGCTCAGGATGCTGCAGAGCCCGCAGGGCGCGGAGCGCACGCCGGTCGCGGCCGACGATCGCCGCGCTGTGGTCGACGTCTACGAGAAGCTGCTGCCCTATGCCGTGCTCTTCGGCATGGAGAAGCAGTGGGCGCAGGTGCTCGGCGAGTACTACACCGAGCAGTCGCCGGACTGGTACTCGGGCTCCGGCGCCTTCAACGCGACGGTCTTCGCCTCGAGCATCGGCTCCCTGTCGTCGACGGCGGCCAGCTCGTTCTCGGGCAGCTCGTCGAGCAGCTCCAGCGGCGGCAGCTCGGGTGGCGGCAGCTCGGGTGGCGGCGGCGGGGGAGGCGGCGGCGGCGGGGTCTGACCGTCGTCAGGCGACGAGCCGGCGACCCGAGGTGGCGAGCAGCACGACGTCGAGTAGGGCCGCGGCCATGATGAGGGGGAACACCAGCCTCGGCAGCGCCCCGCGCACCACGAGCACGGCGCAGGCGCCGGCCAGCAGCACGCCGGCGACGAGCCCGGTGC
>DATMVL010000228.1:0-10986 GCA_035563175.1 Rhodoglobus sp.
AGCCCGCGCCGCCCTCGCTGCGGAGCTGCAGGCGGCCCGTGCCGAGTTCGCCGCCGAGCAGGCCACCGCACGCGACGAGTTCGAGGCCGCCCGCGCCAAGCACGAGGCCGACGTCGACGCGGCACGTGCGGCCCTCGACGCCGAGATGCAGGCCGCACGCGCGGACTTCGCCGGTGAGCAGGCCGCCGCCCGCGCCGAGTTCGAGGCCGAGATCACGGCGGAGCGGACGACGCTCGCCACCGACACGGCCGCCGCCCGCGCCGAGCTGAACGCCCGCACGGCTCGCCAGCGCGCGGAGCTGGACGCCGAGATCACCGAGCGCCACGCAGCGCTCGAGGCCGAGATCGCGCAGCGCCACGCAGCGCTCGAGACCGACATCGAGCAGCGGACCACCGATCTCACCCGCGACATCGAGCGCCAGCGTGCGGACCTCGCGGCCGAGGTCGAGTCGGCGCGCGCGCAACTCGTGCACGAGGAGGACGAGACCCGGGCGCGCATCGAGCAGGAGGCGCAGGAGGCACGCACGGCGCTCGAGCTCGAGCTCGTCACGCTGCGCGACGAGGCCGAGCAGTCGCTGCTCGCGAAGCACCGCGAGGCGACCGAGCAGACGCGGCAGTACCTCGATGACGCGCAGGTGCAGCTCACCGAGGCCGTCCGCCAGGCCACCGAGGCCCGGCGGGAGGCCGAAGCGCTCACGACCGGCTCCCAGGCGGACGCGAAGAAGCTGCGCGAGACCTCGGAGACACGAGCCCGCGAGCTGGTCCGCGATGCCGAGGAGCGCGCCCGCGCCATCCTCGCGGACGCGCAGCAGCGCGCGAAGGAGCTCACCGCCGACGCCGAGGAGCGCCTCGCGGCGATCCGGAAGGAGCGCGAGTCGGTCGCCGGCTATTTCGAGAACCTGCGCGGTGTACTCTCCGAAGCGGAGCGGGTGTCCGCCGAGAACTAGCCGTACCCGGAAGGCGGTCGTGTGAAGATCCAGAACCCGTTCCGTCTCGGGCTGTTCGGGGGGCTGGGCGTTCTCGTCGCGGTCACCATCTCGGTGGTCATCGGCGAGCTCGCCACGGTGCTCATCTACGTCGGGGCGGCGCTCTTCCTGGCCCTCGGCCTCGACCCGCTGGTCTCCTGGCTCGAGAAGCACAAGTGGCCGCGGTCGCTCGCCATCGTCACCGTGCTGGTCGGGGTGCTCGGCATCTTCACCGGACTGATCTTCGCGATCATCCCGGTCATCACCGAGCAGATCAACAACGCGATCAAGACCGTCCCCGAGCTCATCGCGGCGTTCAGCGACGGCACCCTCCGCTCGCAGGTGGAGGAGGTGTTCCCCTGGCTCGACGTCGACCAGGTGCTCACCGAGATCACCAACTTCGTGCAGGGGCTGGACTACACCTCGATCGGCGGGGGCATCCTCACCGCCGTCGGTGCGGTGGCGACCGCCACCACCGGCGCGATCATCGTGCTCATCCTGATGATCTACTTCGTCTCGTCGCTGGCCAACATCAAGCGCGGTCTCTACCAGCTCGTGCCGGCGTCGCGCCGCCCGAAGTTCATCGACATCTCGGAGCAGATCGCCTCGTCCGTCGGCCGGTACGTGATCGGCCAGGTCGGGCTCGCGCTCGTCAACGGCGTGCTGTCGTTCCTCGTGCTCACCATCGTCTTCCCGCTGTTCGGCATCCCGGTCGACTACTCGGCCCTGCTCGCCTTCATCGCGTTCCTCGGATCGCTGATCCCGCTCGTCGGCACCATCTCCGGGTCGATCATCATCACCTCGCTGGTGCTGCTCTTCAACGGCTGGCCGAGCGTGCTCGCCGTCGGCATCTACTACCTGGTGTACATGCAGGTCGAGGCGTACATCGTCAGCCCGCGCATCATGGCGTCGGCGGTGAAGGTGCCCGGCGCCATCGTCGTGATCGCGGTGGTCGCGGGTGGAACGCTGCTGGGCGTGCTGGGCGCGCTCATCGCGATCCCGGTCGCGGCATCCATCCTGCTCATCATCCGGCAGGTGGTCGTGCCGCGGCAGGCCGACCTCTAGGCGTCACGCCTCGCGCGGCAGGGGCAGCGCCCCGGGATTCAGACGGGCGACGATCTCGCTGAGCACCCGGTAGGTCTGCTCCTCGCCGACCCACAGGTGCTTGCCGCCCTCGACCGCCACGAACTCGAGTTCCGGCACGACGGCGAAGCGCTCCGCCGCTTCGGGCGGCCGCAGGTAGTCGTCGAGTTCGGGGATGAGGGCGACGAGCCGCTTGCCGCTGCCCGCCCAGGCCGCCACCTCCTCCTGCGAGGTGCGGTGCAGCGGCGGCGAGAGCAGGATGGCGCCCTCCACCGGGTGCGGCAGGCCCCATTTGAGCGCGACCTCGGTGCCGAACGACCAGCCGAGCAGCCAGGGGTCCGGCAGTCTGCGCTGCAGCACGAAGCCCATCGCCGCGTCGAGGTCGAGCCGCTCGTCGACGCCGTGGCCCCACTCCCCCTCGGACGTGCCGCGCGGCGAGGTCACGCCGCGGAAGTTGAAGCGCAGCACCGCGATGTCGGCGAGGGCGGGCAGACGGTTCGCGGCCTTCCGCAGGATGTGGGAGTCCATGAAACCCCCGCCGGCGGGCAGCGGGTGCAGGCACACCAGCGTGGCCACCGGGTCCGCGGTCAACGGCAGCGCCAGCTCCCCCACCAGCCGGTTGCCGTCGGCGGTGGTGAACTCGATCTCCTCGCGCTCGGCGGGCAGCACGGTGTTGCCCCTGATCGTCTCGCTCACGGTCTGATCCTCCAGCAGTGCAGATGCCAGTGCCGGCGCCCGGCCAGGTCGTCGTCCGGGCCGAGGATGCCGTCGGCCCGCCAGGTGACGGTGTGCCCGGTGCCGGGCGTGATGTCGAGTCCGCAACCAGGGCACACGTACGTCTTCACCGCGCTGGCGGCCGAGAGCGGCTGCACATGCCACCGCCCGTCGCGCTTGGCCTCGACGTGCAGTCTGCCGCGGAGCACGCGGTCGAGGTCGAGCTCCTCGGCCTCGCGGCGTCGGCGGTTCGAACGCGGCATGCCTCCCAGCTTAGGAGCCGCCGCCCTCCAGCTGCTCGAGTCGCGTCTCCTCCAGGTCGAGCATCGACTGCGCCCTCGCGAGGATGCGCGACGGGTAGGTTCCGGCCGACCGCGCCTCGAGCAGCGCGGCTCGCTGGGCTTCGAGCACCTCGCGCCGCAGCGCGCGGTACGAGGCCTCGGGCGAGGGCGCGTCGCCCTCGGCAGCGGCGCGCTCCCGGGCCGCCCGTGCGCTCGACAGCGTGTCGGCCCGCACCCGCTGCACCACGGCATCCTCGATCGCGGCGTCGCGCGGTTCGTCGAGGACGACGACACCGGCCTCCGCGAGCTCGTCGAACAGCGCCGCGAGGCTGCGGCGGTCGGCCGCCGCATCCGACCCGCGGATGCCGGTGAGCCGGATCACCCACGGCAGCGTCCCGCCCTGCGCCAGCAGCGTCACCACGGCGACGGTGAACGCGATGAGGATGAGCTGCGGTCGGTAGGGCGTCTCCTCCGGCAGGGATTGGGCGGCGGCCAGCGTCACGACCCCGCGCATGCCCGCCCATCCGAGCACGACGCCCCCGCGCCAGTCGAGCCCCTCCGTCTTGAGCTGGTCGACGTCGGCCCGTCGGCGGCGCACGCGTTGCTCGACCCGCTCCGAATGCCGCCTGACGCGCTCGTCGCCCGCCCAGCGCTCGTCCGAGACGCGGGCGCGGAACGCCGCCATGCCCTGCTCGACGAGCGACATGCGCTGCACGTTGAGCGAGTCGCGGCGGCGCAGCAGCAGGATCAGGGGCCCCACGAACGCGAATCGGATGCCCAGCACCACCAGCACGACGAGCAGCCCGATGAGCACCGCGACGTGGGCTGAGAGGTCGAACTCCTCGGTCTGCCGGACGAGGTAGCTCACCTGGATGCCCATCAGCAGGAACACGCCGTTCTCGAGCACGAACTGCAGCGTGCGCCAGTTGGTGCGCTCGGTGATGCGCGACTGCGCCGTGAAGGCGGTGGCGGCGTTGTGCCCGGAGTACAGCCCGGCGACCACGACGGCGAGCACCCCGCTCGCGCCCAGGAATTCGGCCGGCAGGAAGGCGGCGAACGGCACGATGAACGACACCGCGGTGTCGAGCACCGGGTCGGCCAGCCGCGCCCTGAGCCGCACGGCGAGGAAGCCGATGGCCAGCCCGACGAGCACGGCCACCGCGACCGCGAACGCGAAGTCGCCGAGCACCTCCCAGAACGAGGCCGTCGCCGCGGTCGCCGCGACGGCGGAGCGCAGCAGCACCAGCGCGGTGGCGTCGTTCACCAGGCTCTCGCCCTCGAGGATGGTGATCAGACGCGACGGCAGACCCAGCTTCTTCGCCACCGCGGTCGCCGCCACCGCATCCGTCGGACTGATCACGGCGCCGATCGCGATCGCAGCGGCCAGTTCCAGGTCGGGGAACAGGGCGAACAGCAGCAGCCCCGTCAGCACCGCGCTCACCACGACGAGGGCGACGCTGAGCGCCGAGATCGTGCCGAGATTGCGGCGCAGGTCGATCACCGGCACCGTGATGGCCGACGCGTACAGGATGGGCGGCAGCAGCCCGATGAGGATCACCTCGTTGGGGATGACCACGGGCGCGCCCGGCACGTAGCTGAGGCCGACGCCGACGACGATGAGGATCAGCGGCGCGGCGACTCCGAGCTTGCGGCTGAACACCCCCGCCGCGACGATGACGCCGAGCGCGACGATGCCCAGCAGCGCGAGGCTGATGACCTCGGACTCGTCCACGCAGGAAGTCTAGAGGCGGCCTAGTACCAGCCCTGCGCCTCCGAGGTGGACCAGGCGCCGCACGGGGTGCCGTACCGGCCGGTGATGTAGCCGAGGCCCCAGGTGATCTGGGTGGCGGGGTTGGTGGCCCAGTCGGCGCCGGCGGACGCCATCTTGTCCCCGGGCAGAGCCTGCGGGATGCCGTACGCGCCGCTGCTGGAGTTGTGCGCGTACACGTTCCAGTTCGACTCCTTGTTCCACAGCGACACGAGGCAGTCGAACTCGCCCTGGCCCCAGCCCCTGGCCATGACCATGTCGTACGCGATCGCCTGCGCGGTGCCGGGATCCGGCGTTCCGGCGGCGGGGGCGCCGCTGCTCGTCGCCGCGGCCACCGGCTCGGGCTCCGGCGGAGGGGGCGCCGTGATGGTGAAGGCATCGCGACCGGCGGCGTTGATGTACTCGCCGTCGACCTTCAGCGACTGCGTCGCCAACTCCCCGTCGCTGAACACCACGGGAGCCGCGAAGGCGCCGTCACCGGGCGCACCGAGGGTGCCGGCGACGAACGCGCAGGTCACGAACGTGGCGAACGCGGGCAGGGTCCAGGAGGCGCGGACATGCCGCCCCGAGACGTCTGCGCTGAGGCTCTTGCGCAGCGCGCGGAGCTCGGCGACCCGTGTGTTGTAGCCCACAATCGCCTCATCGTAGCCGAGATGCCCCGGAGCAGGCCGGGAGAATGCTCAGCGGACGGCGAGCATGATGTCGACGACGGCGTCGAGCACGGCGTCGACCTGGGCCTCGCTGTATCCGCGCTTGCGGCTGCGGAACGCGACGGTGCGCACCTGGTCGATGGTCATCGCCTTGCCCTGCTGGAAGTACGCCACCAGGCGGTCGGCGAAGGCGTCGACCTCCTTCACGTCGTACCCCTCGGTGAACAGGTTGGTGCGCGTGAAGCGCTGCCCCTCGGGCCGGGAGAGCCGGTCGAGCACCACCTGGGCGCTCGCGCGGGCCTTCGCGTACCAGGCCGCGTCGCCGGACTCGGCCAGGAACCGCTCGCGCTCGCGCTGCGCGAAGGCGTCCTCCAGCCGCTCGAGCGCGGCGTCCACGTGGTTGGTCGAGTACCCGCCGCGCTGCATGGCGAACGCCATCGACCGGATCGACGCGGCATCCAGCACACCGGGCTGACGGGGGTCGGCCATGTACGCCCGCCGGGCCTCCTCGAGGAAGTCCTCGACCTGGGCGATGTCGTAGCCGAGCTTGCGGGCGCGGGGGAAGGTGGATGCCACGCCCCTATTGTGCCCTCGATCGACCGCCGCGCCCGTCAGGCGAACAGCAGGAACAGCACATAGGCGGCCGCTCCCGACAACAGCGACGAGTCGACCCGGTCGAGGAAGCCGCCGTGCCCGGGCAGGAAGGAGCTGATGTCCTTCACGCCGAGGTCGCGCTTGATGAGCGACTCGGCGAGGTCGCCCGAGGTCGCGGTCGCGACGATGACGGCGCCCAGGATGAGCCCGACCCACCACGGCTGGCCGAGCATGAAGACGCCGGTCAGCACGCCGGCGACGAGCGCTGCGGCCGCCGATCCGGCGAAGCCCTCCCAGGTCTTCTTCGGGCTGATCTTCGGGGCCATCGGGTGCCGGCCGAAGGCGAGCCCGGAGGCGTACGCCCCGACATCCACCGACACCACCACGATGAGGAACGCCAGCGTCCACCACTGCCCGCCCGGCTGGGCGGTGAGCAGCACCGTGAACCCGCCGAGGAAGGCGACGTAACCGAGGATGAACACCCCGGCGCCGAGATCGAGCCACAGCTCCCGCGCCGGCACCCGCGACCGCGCGGTCTCGACCAGGCGCCACAGGCTGACGACGACCACCGCGAGCAGGAACGACACCCAGTGGCCGGTCGCCGTCCAGGTGAACGTCGCCGGCACCATGGCGACGCCGGCGAGCACGGTCGGGATGCGGGGCACGTCGCGACCCGCGCTGCGCAGTGCGGTCGCAAGCTCGTAGGAGGTGAACGCGACGAGGGCGGCCGCGAACGCCATGTAGAACGCCTTGACGACGACGAGGCTGAACAGCAGCGCCAGCCCCAGCAGCAGGCCGACCACGATCGCGAAGAACAGCGGTCGCCCGGTGCGGGCGTTGATGGCGTCGTTGGTCGCGCGGACCTGGGCCTCGAAGTCCCCGGCCATCAGACCTCGAGCAGCTCGGCTTCCTTGCGCTTGAGAGCCTCGTCGATGGCCTCGACGTGGCTCTTGGTGAGCCCGTCGAGCTCCTTCTCGGCGCGCGCGACCTCGTCCTCACCGACCTCCTTGAGCCCGTCGAGGTCGTCCTTGGCCTTGCGGCGGATGTTGCGCAGCGCGACCTTGGCCTGCTCGCCCTTCTCGCGAACGAGCTTCACGAAGTCCTTGCGGCGATCCTCGGTGAGCTCCGGGATGCTCGCCCGGATGACATTGCCGTCGTTGCCGACCGTGGCGCCGAGGTGCGACGCCGCCACCAGAGCCTTCTCGATGTCCTTCAGCGCCGCCTTGTCGTACGGCGTGATGAGGAGCATGCGCGCGTCCTGGTTCTGCAGCGACGCCAGCTGCGCCAGCGGCGTCGGGGTGCCGTAGTAGTCCACCAGCACCTTCTGGAACAGTGCGGGGTTCGCGCGACCCGTGCGCACGGTGCCGAAGTCCTCCTTGGCGACCTCGACGGCCTTGTGCATCTTGTCTTTGGCCTCGGCCAGAACGTCGCTGATCACGGCTGCTCCTTCGTCGAATCGAGTGTATCGGGGGGTCAGGCGTGCACCAGGGTGCCGATGCGCTCCCCCAGCAGGGCCTTGGTCACGTTGCCGGCCGGCTGCATGCCGAACACGACCATGGGCATCCCGTTGTCCATGCAGAGGCTGAACGCGGTCGAGTCGACCACCTTGAGGCCCTGCACGAGCGCCTCCTGGTAGGTGATGTCGTCGAGTCGCACCGCGTCGGCGTTCTCGCGGGGGTCGTCGTCGTAGACCCCGTCCACGCCGTTCTTGGCGACGAGCACCGCGTCGGCGCCGATCTCGAGGGCGCGCTGCGCGGCGACGGTGTCGGTGGAGAAGTACGGCAGCCCCGCCCCCGCACCGAAGATCACGACCCGGCCCTTCTCGAGGTGCCGTTCGGCGCGTCGCGGGATGTACGGCTCGGCCACCTGCGTCATCGCGATCGCCGACTGCACGCGGGTCTCCGCGCCCGCCTGCTCGAGGAAGTCCTGCAGCGCGAGGGAGTTCATCACGGTGCCGAGCATGCCCATGTAGTCGGCGCGCCCGCGGTCCATGCCGCGCTGGCTGAGCTCGGCGCCGCGGAAGAAGTTGCCGCCGCCGACGACGATCGCGACCTCGACGCCCTCGGCGACCGCGACCGCGATCTCACGGGCGATGCCGGCCACGACGTCCGGGTTCACGCCGAGCGTGCCGGCGCCGAACGCCTCGCCGGAGAGCTTGAGCAGGACGCGGCGCGGGGCGGAGTCGGTCACGATCCCAGGCTACCGGAACGCCGGAGGGCCCCCGGCGTGCGCCGAGGGCCCTCCGTTGCGGGGTGGTGCTTACGCGCCGACCTTGAACCGGGCGAACCCGGTCACGGTGATGCCGGCATCCGCCAGCACCTTGCTCACGCTCTGCTTGTTGTCGCGGGCGTAGTCCTGCTCGAGCAGCGCGACCTGCTTGAAGAACGCGCCGAGGCGACCCTCGACGATCTTCGGCAGGGCGGCCTCGGGCTTGCCCTCGCCGCGGCTGATCTCCTCGACGATGCGACGCTCGTTCTCGACCTCCGCGGCCGGCACGTCCTCCTTGGAGAGGTAGGTCGGGTCGGCGAACGAGATGTGCTGCGCGATGCCGCGGGCGGTCTCGGCGTCGTCACCGGTGTAGGCGACGACCACGCCGATCTGCGGCGGCAGGTCCTTGCTCGTGCGGTGCAGGTACACCTCGGCATGCTCGGCCGGGATGCGCGCGATGCGGCGCAGCTCGATCTTCTCGCCGATGACCGCGGCCTGGTCGTCGATCACGCTGGCGACGGTGCCGCCGTCCAGCGGCACGGCGAGCGCGGTCTCGAGGTCCTCGGCGCCGGAGTCGGCGAGCGCGCCGAGCACCTTGTCGCCGAGGGCGACGAACTTCTCGTTCTTCGCCACGAAATCGGTCTCGCAGGCGAGCTCGATGATCGTGACGGCCGTCGCGCTGTGCACGGCGGCGATGAGGCCCTCGCTGGTGGAGCGGTCGGCACGCTTCGCGTTGCCCTTCGCACCCTTCAGCCGGAGGATCTCGACGGCCTTCTCGATGTCGCCCTCGGCTTCGACGAGCGCGTTCTTCGTGTCGACCATGCCCGTGCCGAGACGCTCACGGAGGGCCTTGATGTCGGCGAGGCTGACGTCTGCCATGGATTCGTGTTCCTAACTGGTGGTGAGGTGACTACTCGGCGTCGGCCTTCGCGGCCGGCTTCTCGGCCGCGGACTTCTTGGCGGGAGCCTTCTTCGCGGCGGGCTTCTTCTCGTCCTCGGTCGCCTCGGCCTCGATCTTGGCCTCGGTCTCCGCGTCGGACTCGGGGTGGTGCTCGGGCACCAGGTTCGGGTCGGCGTCGGCCTCGTTCGCGGCCGCCACGGCGTCCGCGTCGTTCTCCTCGGTCGGCGCCTCGGCTGCGACGACCTCGGCGGCGGGCTCGCCGGCCGCATCGGCGGCCTCGACGCGCTCGTCCGTCGCCTCGGGGGTGCTCGACGCCGCAAGCAGCTCGGCCTCCCACTCGGCGAGCGGCTCGACCTCCTGGCCGGCCTCCGGCTTCTGGTGACGCTGCACCAGGCCCTCGGCGGCGGCGTCCGCGATGATGCGGGTCAGCAGGGCGACCGAGCGGATCGCGTCGTCGTTGCCCGGGATCGGGTACTGCAGCTCGTCGGGGTCGGCGTTGGTGTCGAGGATGCCGATCACCGGGATGCCGAGCTTGCGGGCCTCGTCGATCGCGAGGTGCTCGCGCTTGGGGTCGACGACCCACATGGCCGACGGGGTCTTCGTGAGGTTGCGGATGCCGCCGAGCGACTTGTGCAGCTTGTCGAGCTCGCGCTTCTTGATCAGCAGCTCCTTCTTGGTGAAGCCGCTCTTGCTGGTGTCCTCGAAGTCGAGCTCCTCGAGCTCCTTCATGCGCGCGAGGCGCTTGGACACGGTGGTGAAGTTGGTGAGCAGACCGCCGAGCCAACGCTGGTTCACGTACGGCTGGCCGACGCGGGTCGCCTGCTCGGCGATGGACTCCTGCGCCTGCTTCTTGGTGCCGACGAACAGCACGGTGCCGCCGTGGGCGACCGTCTCCTTGACGTAGTCGTAGGCCTTGTCGATGTAGGCCAGCGACTGCTGCAGGTCGATGATGTGGATGCCGCTGCGCTCGGTGAGGATGAAGCGCTTGACCTTCGGGTTCCACCGGCGGGTCTGGTGTCCGAAGTGGACGCCGCTGTCGAGCAGCTGGCGGATGGTGACGACGGCCATGGCCGTACTCCTTCTGTTCTCAGTTGTCTCCCCCGCGCCGGTCGGCGTGGAGGACCTGGTGCCCGCACTCGTCCCGCCCCGCTGCTGCGGGGACCGATGGGTGTGATGTGCGTGGAATGGGCACGCGAAGTCACCCGGTTCCCCGGGTGCTGTCGTCCATGGTAGCAGCCGCGGCCTCGTTCTCCACCGGTCGGGAACGGTGGCGGATGCCGCCGGCGGCACCCTGCGATCGTCGTGCACGTGCGCATCCTGGCCCTGTCGCTCGTACTCCCCTTGGCGGCCGCGTCGACCTGGGCGTGGCCGGTCGCGCCGCCGCATTCGATCGTGCGGCCGTTCGTCGCGCCGCCGACGCCGTACGCCGCGGGCCACCGCGGCATCGACGTGCGCGCGCCGGACGGCGCGGTGTACGCGCCGGCGGCCGGGGTGGTGCACTTCGCGGGCGTCGTGGTCGACCGCCCGGTGCTGTCCATCGAGCACGCCGACGGCGTGCTGTCGAGCTACGAGCCGGTGCAGACCGAGCTCGTGAAGGGCGACGCGGTGCGCCGCGGCGACCGGATCGGCACGGTGCTGCCCGGGCACTGCGCGTCGGTGTGCCTGCACTTCGGCGTGCGGGTCGACGGGCAGTACGTCTCGCCGATGCTCTTCCTCGGCGAGCTGCCGCGCTCGGTGCTGCTGCCGACCCGGCGTGGCCGCCTCAGGCGCGGGGGTGCGCCACGCGGTAGGTCTCCTTGAGCCGCTCGGTCGAGACGTGCGTG
>DATMVL010000229.1:0-4128 GCA_035563175.1 Rhodoglobus sp.
GATGAGCAGGTCGAGCGACTCCGCCTCGCGCACCTCGCCGACCACGAGGCGGTCGGGGCGCATCCGCAGCGACTCCTTGATCAGCCGTCGGAGGGTGACCTCGCCGGTGCCCTCCAGCGACGGCTGGCGGCACTGCATCGCGACCGCGTCACGGGTCGGTGGCGCGAGCTCGAACGTCTCCTCGACCGTCACCACGCGCTCGGTGGGCCGGGCTGCGGCGAGCAGCGCGTTGAGCATCGTCGTCTTGCCGCTCTGCGTGGCGCCGCTGACCAGGATGTTCACGCCCGCGAGCACGCTCATCCGCAGGAACTCGGCGGCCTGCTGGGTGAGGCTCCCGAGCGACACCAGGTGGTGCAGGTCGCGCACGCGGGTGCTGAACTTGCGCACGTTGACCGCCCAGTGACGACGGGTGATGTCGGGGATGACGACGTGCAGCCGCGAGCCGTCCGGCAGCGAGGCGTCGACGAACGGCGAGCTCAGGTCGACGCGCCGGCCGGATGACTGCAGCATCCGCTCGACCAGGTCGCGCACCTCGCCATCGGTCAGCGCGAGCGGCGTCCGCTCCTGCCGGCCGCCCCTGGCGACGAAGATCGCGTCGGGCGCGTTGATCCACAGCTCCTCGACGTCGGGATCGTCGAAGTACGGCTGCAGCGGACCGAAGCCGGTCAGGCTGGCGACGACCTGCCGCGCGGTCTCGGTCTCGTCATCCAGCAGCGGCAGCGACCCGCCGAGCGCGCGCTCGCTGTACCGGCGCACCTCGTCGTGCACGTACCGGGCCGCGAGGTCGCGGTCGCCGCGCAGGTCGATGCCCTCATGCCGCACCCGCTCGCGCACCCGCTCCGCGATGAGGGTCCGGGCGTTCATACCGCCATGCTGCGGGATGCCCGTGCCGCGTGCCGCGCGTTGTCCACAGCCCGCTCAGGCCGACGCCCGCCGTGCCAGCCCCTCGATGATCACGTCGAGCGCGAAGGCGAACTCCTCGTCGTCGTCGCAGCCGCCGAGCCCGCCGTCGTGCGTCGCAGCCAACGCGAGCTCGGCGACGTACGGCAGGGCGCTCGCCCACGCCTCGGCCTGCGCCGCGCGCTGCTCCGGCGACGGGTCCTGGTCCGTGCTGTCGTCGAACAGGTCCTGGCTGAACCCGAGCACCCGGCTGCCGAGCAGGTGGATCGCGTGGTGGACGAGCTCGAGCGACAACCCGCCGCGCCGCAGGATGCCCATCACCGCGTCCAGGTAGGCGATCGTCGCCGGGGTGGGGTCGGCCCGGCCCTCCAGCGCCCGCGCCGCCCACGGATGCCGGAGCATCACGGCGCGTGCCCCGAGCACCGTCGCACGCAGCGCATCCGCCCACTCCCCCTCCGCTGCGGGACGGATGCCGGCGACCACCCGGTCGACCATGGCGGCGAGCAGCGCGTCCTTGCCGGGCACGTGGTGGTAGATCGACATCGGGTCGGCGCCGAGTTCGCCGCCGAGGCGGCGCATGCTGAGCCCACCGAGCCCGTCGCGGTCGGCCACGGCGATCGCCTGCTCCACGATCCGGTCCAGGGCGAGCGGCTCCGCGACCCGCGGCTTGCGTGCCACCATGCCGCGAGTCTAGCCGCGGCGCTTGCGTTTTCTACAGCGTAGGGACAGACTGCTGCCACCGCTCTACACCGTAGGAACGAGGACGACATGACCACGACCGCGCCCAGCCTGCCCCCGCGCTGGTTCATCCGCTCGATGTGGCGCGCGCACCGGACGCTGTACCGGCTGAGCCGCGGTCGGCTGGGACTCTCCCGACCGAAGCCGGGGAGGGCGGGGATGCTGCGGTTGCGCACCGTGGGACGCGTCAGCCGCCTCGAGCGCGCGGTCGTCGTCTGCTACATCGAGGACGGGCCGAACCTGGTGACGATCGCGATGAACGGGTGGAGCGACCCGGCACCGGCCTGGTGGTCGAACCTCCGCGCGACGCCCGAGGCGCACGTCGACCTCGTCAGCGGGGGCCACCCGGTGCGGGCGCGTGCCGCCGAGGGCGTCGAGCGCGACCGGCTCTGGGCACAGCTCGACGGCGTGCAGGGCTGGGGCGACGACCTCGACGCGCTGTCCGGGCTGCGTCGCGGTCAGACGCCGGTGGTCGTGCTCGAGCCGCGCTGAATGCGCCGCCGCACGCCCATCAGCGAGAGCCCGTAGAGCGCCGGGATGGCCAGCAGCAGCCCGGCCAGCGAGCCGAGCGTCGTGAACACCACCGCGACGAACACCGTCACGACCAGCGCGGCGAGGCCGAGGATCGCCCACCCGCGCCGACCCGTCAGCGCGTAGCCGGCGAAACCCGCCAGAAGCGCCGCCGACCGCACGATCGGCTCCACCGGGGTGAGCGGTTGCCACTCCCCCGAGGCACCGAGCAGACACGCCACCGCGAGCAGCCCGATCCACGTCGCGAACAGCCGACGGCTGAACCGGGGCACGGCGACCGCGCGCACGACCGGCGGCGGGCGGTGCGCGAGCAGGGCATCCCTCGCCTGCGCGAGACGCACGAACTCGTCGCCCGGCCCGCCGGTGGTGTCCGGATGCACGGCTCGCGCCCTCGACCGGAACGCCCGCGCCACCTCCTCCGGCGCGGCCTGCACCGGCACCCCGAGCAGGGCGGCGGCCTCCGCTGGACTCATGTGCTCACGCTACGCCGCCGCCTAGACTCGAGCTCGCGCGGGCGTGGTGGAACTGGCAGACACGCAGGATTTAGGTTCCTGTGCCTCACGGCGTGCGGGTTCGAGTCCCGCCGCCCGCACCTCCCAGGCGGACGGGTTACCCTAGGAGCGGCGTCGGGCACCGTGCTCCTCTCCGGTTTGGAGGCCCGACCATGGGCTCGATCGCATACGACGGCACCGTCATCCAGTTCGAAGACCGCGTGCTCACGCACCTGCAGATCGTCATCGTGCAGAAGTTCACGAAGAACGAGTCGTTCCTCATGTCGTGGAAGGACAGCAACGCTGTCGGGGACGGACGCGGATCGATCTGGCTCTCGCCGTCGCTGCCGCTGTACTTCAAGTTCCTGGGCTCGAAGGTGCCGAACGTCAATCGCGAATGGCTGCTCGAGCTCGGCAAGTCGGCCGACAGCTCCACGGGGCTGATCGTCACTGAGGAGAGCGGCCAGCTCGCCCAGGCCAACGACGCCGGACCCAGCCGGTACCCCGGCGATACCAGCGCCTGAGCTCAGCGGATGGGGACGGCGTCGTCCTCGATCGGCGTCGCCTCCAGCGGTGCATCCGCCTGCTTCTCCGAGCGGACGAACGCGATGCCGGCGAGGATGAGCGCGCCGCCGAGCAGCTGCAACGGGCTGAGCGCCTCGCCGAGCAGCACCCACGCGAACATGGCGGCGAACACGACCTCGAGCATGCCGACGAACGACATGAGTCGAGAGCCGAGTCGCTCCGACGCGGCGATGCTCGCGGCGTAGGCGATGCCGGTGAGCAGGCCGACGAGCAGCAGGGGCAGCCACCAGGGCACGATGCCGCCGATGGCGGCGACCTCGATGAACACCATGTCGAACGGCACGATGCCGACGAGTCCGACGAGCAGCAGCGACGCCGCGCCGAGCAGCAGTCCGGCCGCTGCGAAGGCGACCGGCGGCAGCCCGTCGGAGGGGCGCGCGGCGATCACGTAGTACGCCGCGCATCCGATGGTGGCGAGGCCCGCGAAGACGAGGCCGAGAGGGTCGCCGCCGCCGACCGGGCCGATGATGAGGGCGAGGCCGCCGACCGCCAGCGCGGAGCCGACGAGCACGACGGCTCTGGGCATCCGGCGGGCCGCGACTGCCACCCAGATCACCAGCAGCAGCGGGGCCAGGTACTCGATGAGCAGGGCCGTCGACACCGGGATGCGCGCGATCGCGGCGAAGTACACGAGCTGGGTGGCGGCGACGCCGATGAGCCCCATGCCGAGGATGCGCCAACGGGCGCGCTTCACCGCGCCCCACCGGCCGCGCAGCGCGACGAGCGCGATCGGCAGCAGCGACAGCCCGGCGACGCCGGCGCGCGCGGTGACCGCGGCGGCGGGACTCCAGCCGGCCTCGAGCAGCGGCTTCACGAAGGCGCCAGAGGTGCCGAAGGTGAGCGACGCGAGCAGGCCGAGGAGCAGTCCGCGAGTGGTGCCGTG
>DATMVL010000230.1:0-13565 GCA_035563175.1 Rhodoglobus sp.
GGATCGTGAGCTCCATGTACTGGCCGGGGGAGAACCGCACAGGCCGGTCGGGCTGGAACGACAGCTCCCAGGTGGTGTCGGAGAGCTGCCGCTTGCCGAGGTAGGTGAGCCGGATGCCGCGGCGCTGGCCGAACGCGAAGGCGAGCACGTTGCCGGCGAGCAGCGCGAGGTGGGGCGAGTTGCCGACGATGCCGACCCGGAACGGCACGTTCATCAGCAGCGCGACGAGCACCGCCTCGAGCATCGCCTGCCAGCGGCGCGGCGGCAGGGTCAGCGGCTCGCTGAGGATGAATCCGACGAAGAACACCGCCGGCCCCGACAGCAGCGTGTCGGCGACGGCCTGGTCGACCGGCGTGCCGCTGAGCGCGTACCGCACGACCACGACGCCCAGAGTGACCGCCAGGAACACCGCACCCATCGCCAGCCGCTGCGTGCGGTACAGGATGAGGAACGCCGCGATCGCGACCGGCAGCAGCAGAGAGGGCGTGCCGACCCACCATCGGGCGTAGCTGAAGTCGGCGACCCCGGCGAACGCGATGATCGTGACCGCGAACACGCCGACGACGGCCGGGTTCAGGATGTGCCGACCGCGCACCGCGATGAGGTACTTCGAGGCGCTGGCGATCATCCCCGCGAGCGCGATGCTGAGCAGGCCGACGAGGTCGAACCGTGGATCCATGACGAAGAACACCAGCAGCGCGGTGATCATCGCGGAGTCCAGGTGCGGGGTGACGCGCAGCATCCTGGCGATCGCGACGCTCGACGCGTTCGTCGCCACGATCGCGACCGCCGCGGACGCCAGCAGGGCGAGGGGCTGGATGCCGCCGAGCTGTCCGAGGAACGCCGGCACCAGCGCGATCACCCCGATCGCCGCCAGGCACACGATGACGAGCTTGTACATCGTGAGCGTGCCGGTGAGCCGGTCGAGCTGCAGCCTCATGCGAACATCTCCCCATCCAGGTCCGGCGAGTGCGTGACGCGCCCGTCGGAGGTCATCCTCGCGTACGTGAAGTCGAAGCCGGCGAGGTCGGCCGGCTCCGTGAAGAACAACGCCGTCGACAGGCCGTCGGCTTCCAGCGCGGTCGGTGCGATCGCCCAGGTCGCGAGAACCCGACGTGTCGGCAGCCCGGTGGCCGGGTCGATCACGTGGTGCAGGCCGTCGCCCCAGGCCCGCCGGTTCGTGGCCGACGAGCAGATGGCGGCGTCGCGCAGGTTCGCGACGCCGATCGCCATGCGGGTGTCCAGCGGATGCTCCAGGCCGACCCTGATCGGCTCGGCTCCGGTGTGGCGGATGTCGCCGCTGCCGTCGACGACGCGCTCGCGGTGGCCGGCCTCGGCCAGCATCCCGTCGATGAGGTCGACGAGGTAGCCCTTGCCCGCGGCGCCGACGTCGATCGTCACCGGGCGCACGGTCGTGAGCGTCCGCCCGTCCCAGGCGATCGCATCCTCCCAGGCCGGGGCCGGCGTCGCGCCGCCCCATCGCAGGGAGTACGCGCGGTCGTAGCCGAGCCGCTCGAGCGAGGCGCCGACCAGCGGAGTCACGGCTCCGCCCGTGGCCTCGTACAGGCGCCGGTACAGCTCGAGTAGCGGGGGAGCGTCGTCGGGCAGCCGCCAGGTGCCGGGCTCGGCGGCGATGCGGGAGACCAGCGAGTCGGCCCGGAACCGCGACCAGGTGCGGTCGAAGCGCTCTGCCCGGTCGAGGATCGCGGCGCGCAGGTCGTCGTCGACCGGCAGCGCGGTGTCGATCTGCCAGGCGGTGCCGATCGCGTCGAACCGCAGGCTATGCGGCAGCGTCGGCCTTGATCTGCTCGACGGCCTGGTTGAAGCCGCCGCTGGTGAGCGACGAGCCGCCGACCTTGTCGACCTGCAGTCCGTCGAGCGGCTTGCCGACGACGACGTCGCCGATGCCGTCGATGAACTGCCCCTGGTACCGCTGCGCCTGCGGGTCGTCGGCCTCGCCGACGACCTCGACATCCGAGACGACGCCGCCTTCGAGGGTGAGCGTCACCTCGACCGACTCCTGCCCGCTCGGGGCCTGGTATTCACCGGTCGCGGTGTACGAGCCGTCGGCGTACTCGCCGGAGCTCGAGCCGGTGCTCGGCGCGTCGGATCCACCCGCGCCTCCTGCCGGCTCCGGCGCTTGCGACGCGCACGCCGCGAGGGCGCCCGCCAGGGTCAGGCCGGTGAAGACGGTGAGCGGGAGCTTCGTGGAGCTGCGCATGGTCGGTCTCGCTTCCTGTCGGGCGGTTCGGTCCCAGCATGCCGGACGCGGGCGGCCTCCGGCTGACAGATAGCTGACATCTCAACGACCTCCGTGACGCCGGATCACGACGGGTCTACCCCCGGAAGGGGGTCATGCGGTTAGGGTGAGAGGGCTCAGGCCCGACTGCGCAGTGATGTTCCTCCTCGATGAAAGGGATGCTCTGTGACGACTCCTCGATCCCGGCGCCCGCTGCGCGCGACCGTGTCCGGCCTGGCGGCCGGCGCCCTCGCGCTCACCGGTGCGCTGTTCGCGCCGCTGCCCGCGGCCGCGGCACCCGCCCAACCCGGCGCTGCCGGTCCCGTGACCTTCGACTCCGGCCGCTACATCGTGACGCTCGCCGAGAACGCGGTGGCGACCTACGAGGGCGGCGTGCCGGGCATCCCCGGCACCGCGCCCGAGGAGGGCGACCAGCTGGAGGCCCGGCGGGCGCCGGTGCAGGACTACAGCTCGTATCTGCAGGATCGCCAGCAGGAGGTCGCCGAGTCGGTCGGTGCCGAGATCGAGAGCTCGTACACCCTGGCGGTCAACGCCTTCTCGGCCACGCTCACCGCCGAGCAGGCCGCCACGCTCGCCGCCGACCGCGACGTCGTCGCCGTCTCGCCGGACGAGCTGAAGAAGATCACGGCCGTGCCGTCCACCTCGTTCCTCGGCCTCGACGGCGCGGGCGGCGTGTGGGAGCAGGTCGGCGGCGCGGAGGCGGCGGGTGAGGGCGTCGTGATCGGCGTGCTCGACACGGGCATCGCGCCCGAGAACCCGTCGTTCGCGGGCGAGGCGCTCGGCACCGACCCGTCGGCGGGGCAGCCCTACCTCGACGGCGACACCATCGTGTTCGACAAGAACGACGAGTCCCAGTTCACCGGCGTCTGCCAGACCGGCGAGCAGTTCACCGCCGACGACTGCACCACGAAGGTCATCGGCGCCCGGTACTTCATCGACGGCTTCGGCGCCGGCAACATCGGCGACGCGACCGTCGGCGAGTACGTGTCGCCGCGCGACGGCGATGGTCACGGCTCGCACACCGCGAGCACCGCGGCCGGCGAGGTCGGCGTCCCCACCGCGATCGGCGGCATCGACTTCGGCACCGTGACCGGTGTCGCACCGGGTGCGCGCATCGCCGCCTACAAGGTGTGCTGGTCCGGTCCAGATCCGGCCATCACCGATGACGACGGATGCGCGACCTCCGACCTGCTCGCTGGCATCGAAGCCGCGGTGGATGACGGCGTCGACGTGATCAACTACTCCATCGGCGGCAGCGCGGCCGAGACCACCTACTCGGTGACCGACGACGCCTTCCTGGGCGCCGCGGCGGCGGGCATCTTCGTCGCCGCGTCGGCGGGCAACGACGGCCCGGGCGCATCGACGCTGGACAACGCGAGCCCGTGGATCACGACGGTCGCCGCATCCACGATCCCCAGCTACGAGGCGACGGTCACGCTCGGCGACGGCCAGGCGTTCCCCGGCGCGTCGATCACCGTGCAGGAGCCGCTCGAGGGTCCGCTGGCGAACTCGACCGCGGTCGCCGTTCCCAACGCGACCGACGCCAACCTGTGCGCGCCGGACTCGCTCGATCCGGCGCTCACGGCCGGCCAGATCGTGGTCTGCGAGCGCGGCGTCTACGACCGCGTCGCGAAGTCGGCCGAGGTGGCTCGCGCCGGCGGCATCGGCATGGTGCTGGTCAACCCGGTGCCCGGCTCGATCGACACCGACTTCCACTCCGTGCCGACCGTGCACCTCGACGTGCAGTACCACGACGCGGTCATCGCCTACGCGGCGACCGAGGGTGCCACGGCGACGCTCACGCCCGACAACACGACGCCGGTCCAGACGCCGGTGCCCCAGGTGGCGGGCTTCTCGTCGCGCGGCCCGGTGCTCGCCGACGGCAGCGACCTGCTGAAGCCCGACATCGCCGCGCCCGGCGTGTCGATCCTCGCCGCCGGTCCCAACGCCGAAGGCGCGGAGCCCACCTTCCGGTTCCTCTCGGGCACGTCGATGGCGGCCCCGCACATCGCCGGTCTCGCCGCGCTGTACCTCGGTGAGCGCCCGCAGGCGCCGCCGGCGGAGATCAAGTCCGCGATGATGACCACCGCCTACGACACCGTCGGGCCGGGCGGCGAGACCGTCACCGACCCGTTCGCCCAGGGCGCCGGCCACGTCGACCCGACCCGGTTCTTCGAGCCCGGCCTGCTGTACCTCAACGGCACGACGGACTGGCTCGGATACATCGCCGGCCTCGGGTACGACACCGGTGTGGATCCGATCGGCGGCAGCGACCTGAACCTCGCCTCCATCTCGCTCGGCGCGTTGACGGCGCCGCAGTCGGTGACTCGCACGGTCACTTCGACCGAGGCCGGCACCTTCGAGGCGTCGGTCGAGCTGCCGGGCATCGAGGCGGTCGTCGAACCGTCGACGCTGACCTTCGGCGGACCGGGTGAGACGCAGAGCTTCACGGTCACCTTCACCCGCACCGATGCGCCGCTGGACACCTTCACGACCGGGTCGCTGACCTGGACGTCGGAGACGACCAGCGTGCGCAGCCCGATCGCCGTGCAGCCGGTCACGCTGGTCGCCCCCGACTCGGTCGAGGCCACCGGGGCGTTCGGCTCGACCTCGATCGAGATCACTCCGGGCGGCACCGGCGAGATCCCGCTCAGCACGACGGGCCTCGTCGCCGGCACCCGGCAGGCCGACCCCGACGGCACCGAGACCGAGCACTCGGGCTCCGGCGTCACGGGCGACTCCAACGAGTACCTGGTCGAGGTGCCGGAGGGCACGCAGTTCAGCCGCTTCGACCTCGACGCGCTCGAGGACTCGGTGGACGTGGACCTCGACCTGTTCGTGTACCAGCTGAACGACGCCGGGCAGGCGGTGGCGCTCTGGCAGTCGGCCACCGCATCCGGTGACGAACGCGTCGACATCTTCGCGCCCCCGGCCGGGCAGTACCTCGTGATCGTCGACGTCTTCCTCGCGGATGCCGGGGCGGCGTGGGATCTCGTGACCACGAACGTGGTCGACGGCGGCGCACCCATCACCCTCGACCCGGCGGTGCTGACCGCCGAGCAGGGCGTCCCGGTGAGCTACACGGCGAGCTGGGCCGACCTGCAGGCGCAGACCGACTACGTCGGGCTGATCCGGTACGGCGAGACGGGGCTGTTCACCGTGCTGCAGGTCGAGGTGGACGAGGTCGTGGCGCCGGGCACCCCGGTCAGCGTCTCGCCGCCCACGATCAGCGGCGAGCCGGAGGTCGGCGAGCGCCTGACCGCCGACCCGGGCGAGTGGGAGGGCGAGGGCCTGACCTTCGCGTTCCAGTGGCAGCGCGACGGCATCGACATCCCCGGTGCGACGAGGGCCGAGTACAAGGTGAAGCGCGCCGATCAGGGCGCGACGCTCACCGTCGTCGTCACCGCCACCTCGGCCGAGGGGCTCAGCGGCACGGCGACGTCGGAGGGCGTCGCGGTGAAGGCGGCGTCCAAGACGTCGCTGACGCTCAGCCGCACGGTGTCGTTCTCGTGGCAGTCCACGACGGCCCGCATCACGGTGCAGGGCGGCGAGGCCACGCCGACCGGCACGGTGCAGCTCACCATCAACGGCCGCACCTCGCTCCAGCCCGTCGTGCTCGACGCCCAGGGCCGCGCCAGCGTCACGCTGCCGCGCCTGGGCAGCGGGATCTACTTCGTACAGGCGGAGTACACCGGCGACGAGGCCACGAGCGGGTCGAAGAGCCCGAGCCGGGTGCTCGTGGTGATCTTCTAAGCCGTCGCGACGAGGGGTCCGGCGTCCGCTTCGGCGGAGCCGGGCCCTTCGCCATCCCCGCGCACGACCTTCCGAAATGACGGAGAAGTGGGCGGCCTTCGGGCGGCGACCTCGTGTTCCCGTGGATACGGCATCCAAGACTCCGTCATTTCGGAAGGGTCGACCGCCGGTCGCGCGTTCGCCGACCCTTCCGTCTCGGCGCGCGCACCTTCCGGAATGACGGATAAATGGCCCACTCTCGGGCCGGAGCCCAGTGATTCAGTGAATATCGCACCCACGGCTCCGTCATTTCGGAAGTGTCAGCGCGAGGCGACCGGTCCGGGTCGGCTCGCGCAGGGCGCGCTCCCGCGAGAAGCGGCGAGGCGCTCGGTATGTAACGAGCGTGTAAACCCGGCCCGCGGCTCTTGTGCGGAGTTTGTTCGTACGCTTTACTAACAAACCATGTCGACCGGATACGCGTCGGGCCGAGCGCTGAGGCTCACGACCAAGGTGCTGCCCGAGCACGCCCGCGGTCACAACCGGTCGCTGCTGCTGCAGACGCTGTACCGGGCGGGCATGCACTCCCGCGCCGACCTCGCCCGCGAGACCGGCCTCACGCGCGTCACCGTCTCCGACCTGGTCGCCGAGCTGATGGGCGAGGGCCTCGTCGTCGAGATGGGCCAGCGCGAGGATGCCCGTCCCGGCAAGCCCGCGACGATGCTCGACCTCAACCGCGAGGCGTTCCAGCTCATCGGCATCGACCTCAGCGCGGCCGACACCTTCCGGGGCGCGGTGCTCGACCTCGACGGGCGCACGCTCACGCGCGTGGAGCTGCCGCTGCAGGACCGGACCGGGGCGGATGCCCTCGCCCTCGTCATCCGCCTCGTCGACCGGCTCGTGGCCGCCGCGACCCTGCCCGTGCTCGGCGTCGGCGTGGGATCGCCCGGCCTCGTCGACCTCGCCGGCGTCGTCGTCTCGGCCCCGAACCTCGGCTGGGGGCACGAGCCGCTGCAGCTCGAGCTCGAGACGCACCTGAACCTGCCCGTGGTCGTCGCCAACGACGCGAACGTCGCCGCGCTCGCCGAGCACAGTTTCGGCGAGTCCGAGGGCGACCTCATGCTGGTCAAGGTCGGTCACGGTGTCGGCGCCGGCCTGCTGCTCGACGGCACGCCGCTGTTCGGCAGCCGCTTCGCCGCGGGCGAGATCGGCCACGTCGTGGTCGGCACCGACGGCGGCCCGCTGTGCGTGTGCGGCAAGCACGGCTGCCTGGAGGCCTGGCTGGCCGTGCCGCGGCTGGAGGCCGCGATGGCCGACGGCGATGCGGATGCGGTGCTCGCGCAGGCGGGACGCCGGCTCGGCATAGCGCTGGCGCCGATCGTCGGCGCCCTCGACCTCGCCGGGATCGTGCTCAGCGGTCCCGCCCACCTGCTCGACGGGACGCTGCTCGCGGCGACCGCCGACACCATCCGCGACCGGACGAGCCCGCAGATCCACGGCGCGCTCGCCCTGCGGATGACGACGCTCGGAGAGGACATCGTCGTGCGCGGCGCCGCCGCCATGGTGCTCTCCGCACGTCTCGGGGTCTCGTGACCCAGCCCGCACCAAGCGGAGTGTCCACGCCCGGACGCCTCGCACCACCCAGAAGAAGGAACGACACCGAAATGCGAAAGATGCGAAAGATCGGAGCGGTCGCAGCCGCGACCGCCGCGCTCGTCGTGCTCGCCGGGTGCTCCACCGCCGCCCCCGAGGATGAGGGCGGCCAGGACATCACCCTGTGGCTCATGGGAGGTGACACCCCGGACGCGCTGCGCGACTACCTGAAGACCGAGTACGCGGACGCGACCGGGGGCACCCTCACTATCGAGGAGCAGGACTGGGCTGACGCTCTCGCGAAGCTCACCACAGCACTGCCTGATGCCGAGAATACGCCCGACGTCACCGAGATCGGCAACACCTGGTCGCCGACCTTCACCACCGTCGGCGCGTTCACCGACATCACCGACCTGATGCCCGAGCTCGGCGGCGACGACCTGCTGCCCTCGTTCGTCGAGGCCGGTGCGGTCGACGGCGCCAACTACGCGGTGCCGTACTACTTCGGCTCGCGGTACATCTTCTACCGCAAGGACCTCTGGTCGGCCGCTGGGCTGCCGGTGCCCACCACGCTCGAGGAGTTCAACACCTCCGCCGCGGCGCTGAGGACCGACGGGCAGTCCGGTTTCTACATCGGCGGCGAGGACTGGCGCAACGGCATCTCGTGGATCTTCGCGAACGGCGGCGAGCTCGCCGTCAAGAACGGGGACACCTGGGAGTCGTCGCTCTCCGACCCGAGCACCATCGCGGGTCTGCAGCAGCTGCAGGCGCTCTACACCTCCGCGTCGCTGGCGCCGGTGAACGAGGCCGACAGCACCCCGTGGGTGAACATCAACGACAACGAGGCGACCGGGGCCCCCGAGGCCGCCACGATCATCGCTCCCGGCTGGGCGCGCTGGTCGATCGGCGATCTCGCACCGGACCCCGAGGACTCGACCAAGACGGTCGCGACCTGGAACCCGGACAAGTTCGGCGTGTTCGTGCTGCCCGGCGTCGACGGCGGCGTCGCGCCGGTGTTCGCCGGCGGCTCCAACATCGCCATCTCGGCCGCCAGCAAGAACCAGGAGGCCTCGAAGGAGCTGCTGAAGATCATCTTCAGCGAGGAGTACCAGACCATGCTGGGCGAGAACGGCCTCGGCCCGGCGAACCTGCAGTACGCCGACGCGCTCGGCGACGACGAGTTCGCCACGGCGCTCATCGACTCGGCTGCCGACTCCAAGCTCACCCCGGCGGCGCCGGGCTGGGCCGCGGTCGAGGGCTCGGGCCTGCTCGAGGAGTTCTTCGGCAAGGTCAACGGCGGCGGCGACATCGAGGCGCTGGCCGCGGAGTACGACGAGAAGATCACGGCGCTGCTGAACGGCTAGCCGTCCCCACGCCCGGGCGGGCGGATGCCAGGCCGCCCGCCCGGGACACCCCTTCTTCCCAACGCACCTCGAGAGGAGGCTCCGCCATGCACACGATGCGCCGATCCCGCGTCCCGTACCTGCTGCTCGTGCCCGCCGTGGCGATCCTGCTGCTCGGCATGGGGTACCCCCTGATCTGGCAGATCATCACGTCGCTGCAGGAGTACGGGCTGGCCCAGCAGTTCGGTCAGCCGGCTCCGTTCGTCGGCGTCGACAACTACGTCACGCTCGCCGCCAACCCGCAGCTCTGGCTGGTCGTCGGCAAGTCGCTCGCCTTCTGCGTCCTGACCGCCGCCATCACCATGGTGATCGGCGTCGGGCTCGCCCTGCTCATGACCGGCGTCACCAAGACCGCCCGGCTCATCCTGCAGATCGCGCTGCTGCTGGCCTGGGCCATGCCCGTGGTCGCGGCGATGACCATCTGGATCTGGCTCTTCGACCGCCGGCGCGGTGTCATCAACTACCTGCTCGACATGATCCCCGGCGTCGAGATGAACCGCTTCGACTGGCTGGCGAGCCCGGTCACGTTCCTGCTGGTGGCATCCATCATCGTCGTCTGGATGAGCGTGCCGTTCGTCGCGTTCTCGGTCTACGCCGGCCTCACCCAGGTCTCCGACGAGGTGCTCGAGGCGGCGTCGCTGGACGGCGCGAGCGGCTGGCAGCGGTTCTGGGGGATCGTCGCGCCGATGATCCGCCCGGTGCTCTCCATCGTGCTGCTGCTGCAGCTCATCTGGGATCTGCGGGTGTTCACGCAGATCAAGATGCTGCAGGATGCCGGATCGGCATCCGGGGACTACGACCTGCTCGGCACCTACATCTACAAGCTCGGCACCAGCTCGCAGGACTTCGGGGCGGCTTCGGCCGTGTCCATCCTGGTGCTCGCCATCACCGTCGCGCTGAGCTGGTTCTACATCCGCTCGCTGCTGAGAGAGGACGCGGCATGACGCCCGCCCGCCTGCGCCGGGGGCTGCTCAGCACCCTCGCCATCGTGCTCGCCCTGCTCTGGGTCTTCCCGGTCTACTGGATGGTCAACTCCGCGTTCATCCCCACCGCCCGGCTCGACTCCTTCATCCCCACCTTCTTCCCGCTGCCGGGGACCGTGAGCAACTTCACCGGTGCGCTGGCCGACGGCTCCTTCCTCTCCGCGCTCGGCATGAGCGTCGCGGTCACCCTCACCGCGGTGGTGTTCTGCCTGCTGTTCGCCTTCCTCGCAGCGCTCGCCATCAGCCGGTTCCGGTTCCGCGGCCGCACCAGCTTCGTCGTGGCCGTCCTCGTCGTGCAGATGCTGCCCGCCGAGGGCCTGTTCATCGCCCAGTACAAGATGGTCGCCTCGGTCGGCCTGCTCGACTCCGTGATCGGCGTCAGCGTGATCTACATCGCCGCGGTGGTGCCGTTCACCGTGTGGATGCTGCGCGGCTTCGTCGCCGGCGTCCCCGCCGACCTCGAGGAGGCCGCCATGGTCGACGGCCTCAGCCGCTTCGGCGCGTTCATGCGCATCACGTTCCCGCTGCTCGCGCCCGGCCTCGTGGCCTCCGGCGTCTACGCGTTCCTGCAGGCCTGGAACGAGTTCACCGTGGCCCTGGTGCTGCTGCCGTCGGATGCGGCGCAGACCCTGCCGCTCTGGTTGCGCGGGTTCATCCAGGCCAGCGCCACCCGAGCCACCGACTGGGGCCAGGTCATGGCCGCGTCGACGCTCGTCGCCGTGCCGGTGATCGTCTTCTTCCTGATCGTGCAGGGCCGGCTCACCTCGGGCCTGGTCAGCGGGGCGGTGAAGGGATGAGCGCCGTGCGCGTGGGCATCGACATCGGCGGCACCAAGACCGACGCGGTGACCGTCGGCGACGACGGCACCATCGGCCGTCAGCTCCGGCTGCCGACCGGGTTCGGCCCGGATGCGGTGCTCGAGACCGCGGTCACCGCCGTCACCGAGCTGGCCGACCTCACCGGCGACACGGTGCTCGGCTTCGGCTCCATCGGCGTCGGCGTCCCCGGTGCGGTGGACAACGGACGCGTGCGCCACTCGGTGAACCTCGGGCTCGAGGGGCTCGACCTCGGCGCCCGGCTCGGCGAGCGGCTCGGCCGCTCGGTGCGCGTGGACAACGACGTGAACGCCGCCGCGCTCGGCGCGTTCCACCTGCTCGGCGAGCAGCGCACCCGCTCGCTGGCCTACCTCAACCTCGGCACCGGCCTGGCCGCCGGCCTCGTGCTCGACGGGCACCTGTGGCGCGGTTCGCTCGGCAACGCGGGCGAGATCGGGCACATCCCGATCGACCCCACCGGTCCGGAGTGCCCCTGCGGGCAGCGCGGGTGCCTCGAGGTGCTCGCCTCGGGATCGGCGATCGCGCGGATGTGGCCCACCGACGATCCGAAACCGGCCCGTGCGCTGTTCGCGGTTGCCGCATCCGGCAACCCGGACGCGATCGCCGTGCGCGACCGGTTCATCGGCCATGTCGGCGAGGCGGTGCGCCTGCTGGTGCTGACCGTCGACGTCGACAGCGTCGTGATCGGCGGCGGGCTCGCGTCGCTCGGCGACGAGCTGGTGCAGCGGGTGCGCGAGGTGCTGCGCGGGTGGGAGCGGCAGTCGCGGTTCCTCGCCTCCATCGCCCTCAGCGAGCGGGTCGCGATCGTGCCCGCCGACTTCCCGGCCGCCGCCGTCGGCGCGGCGCTCGTGGGAGAGCTGTAGTGGCCGAGGTCGTCATCGTCGACTCCGCGGAGGAGGCCGGCGCGCTCGCCGCCGACGCGATCGAGGCGGTGGTGCGGTCGAAGCCGGATGCGGTGCTGGGTCTGGCCACCGGATCCACGCCCCTCACCACCTGGCGTGCGCTCGTCGGTCGCGGGCTCGACCTGCACCGGGTGCGCGGATTCGCGCTGGACGAGTACCTCGGCCTGCCGCCCGGGCACCCGGAGAGCTACCGCGCCGTGCTGCAGCGCGAGGTGGTCGAGCCGCTCGGGCTCGACCCCGCCAACGTGCGCGTGCCGTACGAGGCCGGCGACCCGGAGGCCGCCGGGCCCGCGTACGAGGCCGCCATCGATGCGGCGGGGGGCGTCGACCTGCAGATCCTCGGCATCGGCCGCACCGGCCACATCGGCTTCAACGAGCCCGGCTCGTCGTTCGCGTCGCTGACCCGGGTCAAGACCCTCACCGAGCAGACGCGTCGCGACAACGCGCGCTTCTTCGCCTCCGCCGACGAGGTTCCCATGCACTGCGTCACCCAGGGCCTCGGCACCATCCTGCGTGCCCGGCGGCTGGTGCTGCTCGCGTTCGGCGAGGGCAAGGCGGATGCGGTGGCCGGCGCCGTCGAGGGGCCGGTGACGGCGTCGCTGCCCGGCTCCGCCATCCAGCTGCACCCGCACGTCACGGTGATCCTCGACGAGGCCGCCGCCTCAAGCCTGCGCTACGCGGACTACTACCGCTACGCCTGGGCGAACCGGATCTAGCGCCGCCCCGCACGCCACCTTCCGAAACGACGGAGATCGCGGGCGACACGCCGGGCGGAGGCTCGACACGCCGGGCGCTCCGGCGCGATCTCCGTCGTTGCGGAAGGTGGACCCGGAACCGGAACGGGAACCGGAACCGGAACCGGCGCTAGCGCCGCACCGTACGCAGCACCCGCTGCACCGGGTCGTCGGCGTCGAGCTCCGCGCGGATCGCGAGCGACACCTGCTGCGCGAGGAACGCGACGCCGTGCTCGTTCGGGTGCAGCGCCCCGCGCGTCAGGTAGGCGCCGTCGATGCCGATCGCGCTGCCCTGCGCCGGATCGGTGGTGAGCGTGATGCCGGAGACGAACGGCTGCTCGGAGCAGGCGGCGTGCGACTGGGACGCCGCCCACACCGGCACGAACTCGAAGCCCGCCCGGTCGGCCGCGCGGCGCAGCGCCGTGTCGAGCTGCTGCTCGACCTGGTGCAGGTACACGACGTCGAGCGCCTGGTACGGGAACGCGTCGGGTCGCAGGCCCCCCGCGCCGATCGGGGACGAGAAGCAGTCGGCCGGCGTCCGCTCGGGCGAGGGCGCGATGCCCGGGTAGCCGACGACGAACACGGTCGCGTTCGGCGCCTGCTCGCGGATCTGCGCGAACGTGCGCTCCACATCCGGGAACACCGTCTGCTGCACCCGCGTCAGCAGCTCGTCCAGCCCGCGCTCGCGCGTGTAGTAGGCGCGGCAGGTGCCGTACTCGCGGTGCGCGACCGCCGGCCCGCGCGCGCCGAGCGACAGGCAGCCGGTGGCAATCGCTCCGAAACCGAGGTCGTTGCCGCCGATCGTGACCGTGACGACGTCGGTGTCGGCGCTCAGCGTGTCGCTCTGCGGCGGGGCACCGGACTGCGAGCGGTCCCGGATGTCCGCGGTCACCGCGCCGCTGCAGGTGCGGTCGTCGAGGTCGAGACCGAGCGCCTCGGCGACCCGGTGCGGGTAGTTGCCGGCGGACTGGAAGCAGGCGGCGGCCGGCTGGTCGCCGGCGACCGGATCGAGCCCGAGACCCGCGGCGTAGGAGTCGCCCAGCGCGACGTACTCCAGCCCGTCGAGGTCGTCCGCGGGTGCCGCCGGCGCGAGCGCGACCGCGGCGGCCACCAGCACGGCGAGCA
>DATMVL010000231.1:0-2582 GCA_035563175.1 Rhodoglobus sp.
GCCTCGCCGACGACGGACTGCCGCGAGACGGTGCCGCCGGTGCAGCTCGTGTCCACCTGCGTACGGATGTTGAGCTGCAGGGCCTGCAGCGCGGTGGTGCCGTCCGCCTGGGACTGACCCACGACATCCGGGATGTTGACCAGGCCGTTGGAGACGAGCAGGTTCACCGTGTCGCCCTGGCGCACCTGGGTGCCGGCGCCGGGGTCGGTGCCCACCGCCGTGCCCGGCGGCAGATCGGGTGAGTAGTCGTTGGTGATGGTGCCGTCGACGAGGCCGGCGGCCTTGATCGCGGCGATCGCCTGATCCTGCGGCAGTCGGTTGACGTCGGGCACCGTGACCGTGGGCAGCCCGGTGGAGACGTACACCTTCACCTCGAAGCCGGACGACACCGTGGTGCCGGCGGCCGGGTCGATGCGGATGATGACGCCCTCGGCGACGGTGGTGGACGACTCCTCGAACCGCTGCGCGACGAGGTCGTTCGCCTCGAGCACCTCGACGCCGTCCTCGTACTGCTGCCCCACGATGTCCGGCACGTCGGGCGAGGGCGGCACGAGCTGCGCGGGCTGGAGGTTGGCGACCCAGAAGACCACCGCGACCACGATGAGCACCATCGCGACGATGCCCGCCCAGATCCACGCCACCGGGGGCCGGTTCTGGGTGCGCTGCACCCGGTCGTCGCTCTCCACGGCGAGCTGCCGCAGGGTGGCCTCGGATCCGGCGACGGCGTTCGGATTCACGCCGAACAGGGTCGCGTTGAAGTCGCTCTGGACGAGCTCGCGCCGCTGCGGCACGGCGCCGGCGGCCGCGGTCTCGACGTCGGCGCGGAACTCGGCGGCGCTCTGGTAGCGCTCGAACCGGTCCTTCGCGAGCGCGCGCAGCACCACGGCGTCGAGCGCCGGCGAGACCTTCGGGTTGAGGGAGCTCGGCGGCACGGCCTCCGAGTTCACGTGCTGGTAGGCGACCGCGACCGGGTTGTCGCCGCGGAACGGCGCACGGCCGGTCAGCAGTTCGAACAGCACGATGCCGGTCGAGTACAGGTCGGTGCGGGCATCCACCGACTCACCGCGGGCCTGCTCCGGGGAGAAGTAGCTGGCGGTGCCGACGATCGCGGAGGTCTCGGCGATCGTCGCCGACGAGTCGGAGATGGCCCGGGCGATGCCGAAATCCATCACCTTCACCTGGCCGGCGGCGGTGATCATGATGTTGCCGGGCTTGATGTCGCGGTGGATGACGCCGGCGCGGTGCGAGTACTCGAGGGCGGTCAGCACCTGGGCGATGATGCGGGTCGCCTCGGCCGGCTCGAGCGGACCGTCGGCCACGACATCCTTCAGCAGGCGGCCGTCGACGTACTCCATGACGATGAACGGCACGATCGTCTCCATGCCGCCGGCGTCGCGCACCGACTCCTCGCCGGCGTCGAAGATGCGCACGATGGTCGGGTGCGCCATCTTCGCGGCATCCTGAGCCTCACGCCGGAAGCGCGAACGGAAGGCCGGATCGAAGGCGAGGCTCGGCTTCAGGAGCTTGATCGCGACCTTGCGGCCGAGCCGGCTGTCGGTGCCGACGTGGACGTCGGCCATGCCGCCGCGGCCGATCAGCGCGCCGACCTCATATCGGCCTGCGAGCATGCGCACGGACTGCGCGACTCCCTCTGACACTGACGCCTCTCTCGGTGCTCGGGTGACCCCGCAGCCAGTGTATCCCGCAGCGTCTGTGGGAGATCGTCAGGTTCCGCTGTGCTACTCGGTGACGGTGATCGTGGTCGGGTCGGACGGCGGCGATTCGAAGTCGGTGCACAGCGCCGTGTAGGTGACCGTCACGTCGCCGGCCTGGTCGAGCGCGATCTGCGTGCTGCTCGTGCCCGACCCGACGCTGGTCGTGCCCGTCGCGCCCTGCACCGAGATGCTGAAGCCGCTGAGCGGGTGGTCGGCGGGGCAGCCGTTGTAGGCCGGCCAGGTGAAGGTGACGGTGTCGCCGACCTCGTAGGGCGCCGGCTCGGTGATCGACCCGGTCGCGGGCTTGGTGGCCTCAGGCGCGGGGATCTCGGCGTAGAACTGCACCGTGATGACCTCGCCGCGGCGTACGTTGCCGGTGGGGTTCGCCGCGTACGCGAGGCCGACCTCCTCCTCGGAGGGCGCGACCTGGCCGGTGACCGGGTTGAAGCCGAGGCCGAGCTCGCCGAGATAGGCCTCGACGGTAGCCTGGTCGCGGCCGACGATGTCGTCGAGGTTCAAGGCGACGCGGTCGTTGCCCGACGGCGTGGCGGTGGGCGTCGGGGAGGTGGGACGGGCCGAGCTGGCCGGTGGTGCCGACGACGTCGGGGTGTTGCCGCCGTTGCGGTCGGGATTGGCGAAGAT
The DNA here is from genome assembly GCA_035563175.1 of Rhodoglobus sp. GTDB lineage: Bacteria > Actinomycetota > Actinomycetes > Actinomycetales > Microbacteriaceae > Rhodoglobus. The sequence continues at coordinate 2,358 of DATMVL010000231.1, forward strand.
CGCGACGAGCACTCCGATGAGCACGACCGCCAGCAGCGCGATGAGGGCGATGAGCCACCACATCCACGGGCTGCGCTTGCTCTCCTCGGTCTCCACCGGCGCGGTCGAGGTGGCGACCGGCACGGCGGAGGGCAGCAGCTGCGTCGCCTGAGTGGGCGCCGCGATGCCCGCGGCGGGCAGCGCCGTGGTGGCGGCCGCGCCCGCGCCGAGCACGCCCGGCACGGC
>DATMVL010000232.1:0-5900 GCA_035563175.1 Rhodoglobus sp.
CCCCGCCGGGTTCGCCCCCGGCGGCGAGGACGAGCAGCTGCCGCTCGACACCGACCTCGGCCTGCTCGTGCCGGTCGACCCGCGCCTGGACGGCCTCGACGTGCTGCTCACCGTGCCGGCCGACACCGACCTCGACGTGTCGCTGTGGACCACCGGCAAGCCGCAGAACGCGGTGCCGAAGCACGAGCGACTGCGGATCACAGTGCCGGTGACCGGGTCGCCGCAGCCGCAGTGGGTGCGACTGCCGGTGCAGTGGGCCCCGGTGCAGCCCGAGAACGTGGTCATCGTGCTCGGCGCCGTCGACAACGGGTCGATCGCGATGCGCGCCGTGCAGGTGCCCGGCGTGATGGCGCTGCGCCACTCGCCGCAGGCCGACGGCGACGCGAACGTCGAGGTGGATGCCTCCGAGTCCGTCATCGCGTGGCCGGCCATCCCGACCCGCGGGCGTACCCCGCGCATCCGGCTGCACCCGCCGACCGAGGCGTTCGCCGTCGGCAAGGCCGTCGGCGGCTACCAGCGCTTCTACGGCGGGCCGCAGTTGTGGGCGTCCGAGCCGGTGGGGGAGTCGCCGGAGGCGCTCACCCTGGAGTGGGACGAGCCGGTGACCCTGCGGCAGGTGCGGCTCGTCTTCGACGACGACCAGGACGTCGAACTCAACACGCTGCACCACCACCGCACACCGGACGAGATCTTCCCGGAGCTCGTGCGCGACTACGTGCTCGAGATCCGCGACGCCGGCGGCTGGCGCGAGCTCGCTGCCGTCACCGCCAACCGTCGCCGGCAGCGGGTGCACGATCTGGAGCCGGTGCGGACCGACGCACTGCGGCTGAGGGTGCTCTCGACCAACGGCGCAGCCCAGGCCCGCGTGGTGTCCATCCGCGCCTACTGACCCCCTCGCGGCGTCCGCCGCACCCCTCGTTCGATCAAAGGAGATCCGATGCCCGCCCCCAGGCACCACCGCAGATCGTCGGCGCTCGCCCTCGCGACCGCCGGAATCGTCCTCGCCAGCGCACTGCCCGCGGCCGCCTTGGAGGGCCCGGCGCCCGTCGGCGACGGGGCGATCCTGCTCGAGGACTTCCAGGACGTGAGCGACTGGACCGCGTTGAGCGGTCCGCTTGCGAACTGGACCGTGAGCGAGGGCACCCTCTCGATCGACACCAGGGGCCAGGCATCCGGCAACTACATCCGGCCGAGCGCACCGCTCACGCTGCCGGAGGAGTACGAGCTGCGCACGAGCGTCAAGGTCGATGGCTTCGAGACCGCGGCGACGATCAGCCTGATCGTCGACATGCTCGACCCCGGCAACTTCCGCACCCGCGACCTCGCGGTGCAGCTCGTGCCGCGCAGCGGCGCCGTCGGCGTGCAGGTGGCGGCGCCGCTGACCACCCCGACCATCTGCGCCGGCGCGACGCCGCTCGGCCTCGGCGAGTGGGCCTCGGTGCTCGTGCGTCGAGCCGACGGCATCACCGGAGTGTGGATCGACGACCAACTCGTCGTCTCGGTCGACTCGACGGAGGCCGGCGGGACGATCGCCCTCGGCTCGTACAAGTCGCAGTACTCGCTCGGCCCGATCTCGATAGATCCTGTCGACGAGGTGCCCGCCGACCACCCGACCACCGCGGCCGGCTGCCCCTGGCAGGAGCCGCCCGTGGTCGTCGACCCCGGCACCGGCACCGGGGTGGTCTCCGGCGACGGCGAGTGGGTGCCCGCCGCGGCGACCACCGGCGACCGCCCGGGGTCCGAGGTGGTGGACGGCGAGGAGACGATCGGCCTCGGCGGTGACTGGCGCTTCACGACGGACCCGGGCAAGGAGGGCGTGGAGGAGGGTTACCACGAGGTGGGCACCGACGTGAGCGGCTGGGACACGCTGCCCGTGCCCGGCAACTGGGATGTGCACGACCGCTACGGCACCTACAAGGGCACCGGGTGGTACCGCCGCACCTTCGAGACCGGCGACCTCGACGCCACCGCGGGTCAGCGGGCCTGGCTGCGGTTCGACGCCGTCTACTGGAGCGCGGACGTGTGGCTGAACGGGCAGCGGCTCGGCGGGCACGTCGGCGGCTACACCCCGTTCGAGTTCGACGTGACCGACTACCTGGTCGACGGGGAGAACACGCTCGTCGTCGCCGCCGACAACAGCTTCAGCCAGGGTGCCTGGTGGTCATGGGGCGGCATCTCGCGGCCCGTCACGCTGGTGCGTACGAACGAGCTCGCCGTGGACCGGCAGGAGATCGTCGCGACCCCCGACCTCGCGGCCGGCACCGCCGACGTGGACTCGACCGTCGTACTGCGCAACAGCGGGGACGAGGACCGCGAGGTCACCGTCTCCGGTTCGCTGACCACCTCCGAGGGCGAGTCCGTTCCCGCCGGCGGCACCCTCTCGCAGGAGGTGACGGTGCCCGCCGGTGGGACGGCGGAGGTCGAGCTCTCGGCCGATCTCGCCGAAGGTGCCTTCGAGCTGTGGCAGCTCGACGATCCCGAGCTGTACCGGTTCGACGTCGAGCTGTCGGCGGACGGCGACGTCGAGCACCATGTGAGCGACCGGTTCGGCATCCGTTCGTTCGTCATCGACGGCACCGCGATGCTGCTCAACGGCGAGCGCGTCAAGCTGACCGGCGCCAACCGCGTCTCCGACAACCCCGTCGACGGCAACGTCGAGCCGGTCGATGTGGTGCGCCGCGACATGGATCTGATGAAGGCGTCGGGCGTCGACTTCACCCGCATCATGCACTACCCGCAGGCTCCCGAGCTGCTCGACTACGCGGACGAGATCGGCATGCTGCTCATCGTCGAGACGCCGGTGTGGGGACAGGCGCGGCAGCTGCTGGGCGACATCGACCAGATCCAGCGCGAGTTCCGCGAGATGGTCGAGCGCGACTTCAACCACCCGAGCATCATCGCCTACTCGGTCGCGAACGAGGTGCCCTCGAACACCCCGAACGGTGTGGAGTACAGCCGGCGCATGGCCGAGCTCTCGCGCAGCATCGACCCGAGCCGGTACGTCACGCAGGCGTTGCACGAGACGGTCGTCCTCGCCATCAGCGACCCGGCGCAGGACGGCTCGCAGTGGATGGACTTCGTCTCGATCAACTCCTACGGCGGCTTCGCCGGCAAGGTGGACCACATCCACGAGATGTACGACGACGTGCCGATCTTCGTGTCGGAGTACAGCCCGGACGGCTTCACCTTCGGAATCGGTCGCGAGTCGAACGATTTCCGCACCGGCGCCGCCTCCACGTCGGACGTGTACCGTGAGCGCGACTTCGTCGCGGGCTGGTCGCAGTGGACCTACAACGACTACCGCAGCGTCTACGACGGCTCGAGCCCGAATCTCGTGCGCGGCTGGGGCTACGTCGACGTCTGGGGTCGCGAGAAGCGCGCGTTCGACCAGATGCAGACCGCGAGCGCACCGGTCGCCGCGTTCGAGCTGGGCGGTGTCTCGGCGACCGGCGACGGCGGCATGGGCCTCGTCACGGTGCGGCCGCGGGGCGCGCTCGACGGTGACGGCCCGGGCCGGCTGCTGTCGGGCTACACGCTCACGCTGCGCGTCATGAACGCGCAGGGCGACGTGGTCGGCGGCGGGGTGCTCGGGCTGCCCGACATCGCACCTGGCGACCCGACGCTCGAGATCCCCGTCTCGTGGCGTGACGGCGGCGATGGCGTCACGGCGACCGTGGGGCTGCTCTCGCCCCAGGGCTACGAGGTGGCGATGACCCAGGCCCCCGTGCGCACGGCTCCGGCGCCGGAGATCTCCGAGGTCGTCGCGGCCCAGGGGGCTGTGCGGGTCAGGTGGCACGACGCCGCCGGTATCGGGGAGTACCGGGTCGAGGCGCGCGCCGCCGACGGGTCCGTCGTCGCCACGGTGGACACGGCCGAGTCGTTCGCCGACCTCGGCGGGCTCACCGACGGCGAGACGTACGCCATCTCGGTCTCCGCCCTCACCTCCGCGGGTGCAGGCGACGCGGACAGCGTCGACCTCGCCCCGCAGGCGGGCGCGGCCATGGCTCCGCGGCTGCACGCGCTCACCGCGATCCCCGAGGGTCTGGTGCTCGGCTTCTCGGACGGAACCGCCGGTGCCCGATTCCAGGTGCAGGTGACGGATGCCGTCTCCGGCGCGGTCGTGCAGGAGTACACCACCGCCAACCGGCCCGGTACCCGTATCGAGGGTCTCGAAGGCGGCGTCGCGTACGACGTCCGCATCCGACGCCTCGACGGCGGCGAGCCGGCGACGGTGTGGAGCGAGCCGCTGCGCGCCACCGCACTGAGCGAGGGCGGCGCGCCGGCGCTCGACGTGCGCGGCCTGATCGCCGGGTCGGAGACGGCCGGCATCGTGCTCGAGCCCACCGCGGAGACCGAGCGGTACCGGGTGACGGTGCGGGGTCCGGGGGTCGACCGGTCGTACGACTACGAGCGCGCCGCGGTGAACGTGATCCCGCTGACGGGGCTGCAGCCCGACGCCGAGTACAGCGTGGAGGTCCGAGCCGTGTCGGCCGGGGCCGCGTCCGAGGCCTGGAGCGGCACCGTGCGCACCGGGGCCCAGGCCGACGCGGATCCGGTCGCGCCCGTCGATCTGCACGAGGTGGTCCGCGGGGAGGATGTCGTGCTCGCCTGGTCGCCGGGCGACGACGCGGCGGTGTCCGGCTACATCATCACGCGGGAGCACTGCGGCGTCACGACGGTGCACTCCTCGCTCGAGCCCGAGCTGGTCATCGGCGCGGTGGGCCTGGCGGGCGGCACCTACACCGTGCGGGCGACCTCGGGTGGCGCCATCTCGGCCGCGTCCGAGCCGCTCGTGGTGCCGTCGGTCACGACATGCACCCACGTGGTGGAGATCGAGGACGTCGCCGCGCGCGAGGACGGCAGCATCCCGTTCAAGGCCTCGTCGGGTTGGCTCGCCAGCAGCCTGACCGGCCCGGACGGTCATGCCTCGCTGTACGCCGATCTCGCGGCGACGCCCGACGCCTCGGCGACGTGGACGGCGCCCGTCGTCGGCTCCGTGCGGTTCCGGGTCGAGGTCGCGCTTCCGGACAGCTACGGCGCCGCGGGCGCGGTGTACACCGTGCACGCCGCGGACGGCGATCACGAGGTGCCCATCCACCAGGGCACCGAGAAGGGCACCTGGGTCGACCTGGGGGAGTTCGAATTCGACGCCGCGCATCCGGGCAGCGTGACGCTCGACGCCACCGGTGGGGGCTTCCTGCGGGCCTCCGCGGTGCGCTTCGTGCCCGTCTCCACGCCCGTCGCGCCGCAGTTCGAGCTCTCCGCGGACGAGGTCCGGGCTGGCGGGTCGGTGCAGCTGCACGCCGAGGGCCTCGTGCCCGACGAGACGGTCGCGATCGACCTCGGCTCCGACCGTCTCGGCACCTTCCGGGCCGACGGGTCCGGGGTGCTCGACGTCGCCCTCACGATCCCGGCCGCGACGCCCGCAGGCGCCTACGAGCTCGTGCTGCTCGCGGTCGCCTCCGGTCAGGCGCGCGCCGACCTGCGGGTGCTGGCCGTCGCCGGAGGGGGTGCGGTTCCCCCCTCCGGCGAGGCGCCCGAGCGGGACACCGCCGCGCTGGCGTTCTCGGGCACCGGCGCGCCGGCGCTGCCGTGGGCGGTGGGCGCGCTCCTGCTGGGGCTCGTACTGCTCGGAGCCGCCCTCGTGCGGCGGCGCCGGTCCTCCGGCGCCCGCTGACGGTGCATCGCTCCCGATCCCCACAGCGACATCATCGAGGTCTTCGCGCCCCCCGGTCCGGATCCGGATGCGCCGCCGTCGACGGTGGTGGAGCCGCTGGACCCGGCGGAGCTGGATATGGAGCTGGAGCTGCCGGGGTCGGCGGTGACGGTGGATGAGCAGGCCGGAACGGTGAGGATGCGGCTGGGTGCCGAGCGTGCGGGTGCGTGGTTCTTCGCGGTGT
>DATMVL010000233.1:0-4550 GCA_035563175.1 Rhodoglobus sp.
AAGCTTCTCCGCCCGACTCGTTCGTCTGAACGGCGACCGGATCGCGACCGGCCGCGACTTCGACGACAAGGGCGTACTCAAGGCGAAGGTCCGGGCGCTCGACGCGGCCGCGGCCGAGACGCTGGCGGCCGCCCTGCGCAATCCGAGCGTTCCCGTGCGGGTCACCTCGGTGGAGTCCAAGCCCTACACCCGCCGTCCGGCCGCCCCGTTCACGACCTCCACGCTTCAGCAGGAGGCCGCCCGCAAGCTCCGCTTCTCGGCCCGGCAGACCATGAGCGTCGCTCAGTCGCTGTACGAGAACGGCTACATCACCTACATGCGCACCGACTCGCCGACGCTGTCGCAGCAGGCGATCGACGCGGCGCGCTCGCAGGCCGCGAAGCTGTACGGCGCCGACACGGTGCCCGACAAGCCGCGCGCGTACAGCGGCAAGAGCAAGAACGCCCAGGAGGCGCACGAGGCGATCCGCCCGTCCGGCGACGTGTTCCGCACGCCCACCGAGCTGCAGAGCGTGCTGCGCGGCAACGACTGGAAGCTGTACGACCTGATCTGGAAGCGCACCGTCGCCTCGCAGATGGCCGACGCCAAGGGGTCCACGGCCTCCGTCACCATCGAGGCGGGAACCGGCGACGGCCGCACCGCCGAGTTCGCGGCCTCGGGCACCGTGATCACGTTCCGCGGCTTCCTCTCCGCGTACGAGGAGTCGCAGGATGAGGAGCGCGGCGACACCGCCGAGCCCACCGAATCCAAGCTGCCGCCGCTGAAGGAGGGCCAGCAGCTCGCCCTCGTCGACGTCGAGGCCAAGGGCCACGAGACCAGCCCGCCGCCGCGCTACACCGAGGCCAGCCTCGTGAAGGCGCTCGAGGAGCTCGGCATCGGCCGCCCGTCGACCTACGCGAGCATCATCTCGACGATCATGGACCGCGGCTACGTCACCCAGCGCGGCCAGGCTCTGGTGCCGAACTGGATCGCCTTCAGCGTGGTGCGCCTGCTCGAAGACCACTTCCACGACCTGGTCGAATACGACTTCACGGCCGAGATGGAGGAGGACCTCGACCGCATCGCCGGCGGGCAGGAGAACCGCGTCGAGTGGTTGAAGGAGTTCTACTTCGGCAGCCCCAAGCACCGCGGTCTGCGCACCGTCATCGACAACCTGGGCGAGATCGACGCGCGAGACATCAACTCGGTGCGCATCGACGACGACGTCACGCTGCGCATCGGCCGCTACGGGCCGTACCTGGAGACGCCCGAGGAGGGGTCGGAGACCCCGCGCCGGGTGAACATCCCCCAGGAGCTCGCCCCGGACGAGCTCACCCCCGAGAAGGCGCGCGAGCTCATCGAGGCGCCCGTGGTCGGCGACCGAGTCGTCGGCGTGAACCCGGAGAACGGGCGCGAGATCGTCGCGAAGGACGGCCGGTTCGGCCCCTACGTGACCGAGCTCATCCCGGAGGCCCCCGAGGTCGTCGACGAGAAGACGGGGGAGGTCAAGAAGCCCAAGAAGAAGGTCGCGGAGGAGAAGCCGCGCACCGCATCCCTCTTCAAGTCGATGGACCCGGTGTCGGTCGACCTCGAGACCGCCCTCAAGCTGCTGAACCTGCCCCGCATCGTCGGCATCGACCCGGAGAGCGGACAGGAGATCACCGCCCAGAACGGCCGGTACGGCGCCTACCTCAAGAAGGGCACCGACACCCGGTCGCTGGCCTCGGAGGATCTCATCTTCGACCTCGACATGGCCGGCGCCCTCGAGCTGTTCGCGCAGCCCAAGTACGGCGCCCGCGCCGCCTCGAGCGCGCTGAAGGAGTTCGACGCCGACCCGGTCAGCGGCAAGCCGATCAAGGTGAAGGACGGCCGGTTCGGTCCGTACGTCACCGACGGCACCACGAACGCGACCATCCCGCGCAGCGAGAGCGTCGACGACATCGACTTCGAGCGGGCGGTGCAGCTGCTCGCCGACAAGCGCGCCAAGGGACCGGCGCCGAAGAAGACCGCGGCGCGCAAGCCCGCGGCCAAGAAGGCGCCCGCCAAGAAGAAGGCCTGATGCCCGGGCTCTTCATCACGCTCGAGGGCGGTGACGGGGCCGGCAAGTCCACCCAGTCGACGCTGCTCGTGGACTGGCTGCGCTCGCTCGGCCACGAGGTGCTCGTCACCCGCGAGCCCGGCGGCACCGACCTCGGCCTGCAGGTGCGCGAGATCGTGCTGCACAGCCGCGGCGAGGTCGCCCCCCGAGCCGAGGCGCTGCTGTACGCCGCCGACCGCGCGCACCACATCGCCACCAAGGTGCGGCCCGCGCTGCAGCGCGGCGAGATCGTGGTGCAGGATCGCTACCTCGACTCCTCCGTCGCTTACCAGGGCGCCGGCCGCGTGCTCGGCGCACAGGAGGTGCGCGACCTGTCGCTGTGGGCTACCGAGGGGCTGCTGCCCGACCTCACCGTGCTGCTCGACCTGCACGAGGGCGAGGGCCGCGAACGGCTCGCCGAGCGAACCGTCTACGACCGCCTCGAAGCCGAGGCCGACGACTTCCACGCCCGGGTGCGGGCGGAGTACCTGGCGCTCGCGGCAGCCGAACCCGGCCGGTTCCTGGTGCTGGACGCACGGGCATCCGTCGACACCATCGCCGCCGCCGTGCGCGAGCGCGTCGGCGCACTGCTGTAGGTTGCGGCCGTGGCGCTGTGGGATGAGCTGACCGGCCAGGCCGAGGCGATCGCCGTCGTCGAGGCGGCGGCCTCGCCCTCCGCCCCGTCGATGACGCACAGCTGGCTGTTCACCGGCCCGCCCGGCTCCGGGCGCTCGAACCTCGCCTTCGCGTTCGCCGCGGCCCTGCTGTCGAGCGGGCCGCAGGATCTCGACGCGACCATCGCGCAGGTCGACGCGCGCACCCATCCCGACCTCGGGGTGCTCAGCACCGACCGCGTCATCATCGCGATCGAGGAGGTGCGCAAGCTCGTCGCCTCGTCGCAGTTCTCGCCGAGCGTCGGCCGGTACCGCGTCATGATCATCGAGGACGCCGACCGGATGTCCGAGCGCACCTCCAATGTGCTGCTGAAGGCGCTCGAGGAGCCGCCGCCGCGCACCGTCTGGATCCTCTGCGCGCCCAGCGAGGCCGACCTCATCCCGACCATCCGCTCGCGTGTGCGCTCGGTGCGGCTGCGGGTGCCCGACGTCGGCGAGGTCGCCCGGCTGCTCGAGCGGCGCGACGGCGTGGACGCCGACACCGCCGCCCGTGCGGCACGAGAGGCCCAGTCGCACATCGGCATGGCGCACCGGCTCGCGACCAACGCCGAGGCCCGCGCCCGCCGCGAGCGCACGCTGCAGATCGCGCTCGGCATCCGGTCGGTCTCGGGCGCGGTGCTCGCGGCGTCCGAACTGCTCGACCTCGCGAAGGCGGATGCCGAGGCGATCACTCAGGAGCGCGAGGCGGAGGAGCGCGAGGCCGCCCTGCGCTCGCTGGGCATCGAACCGGGCGGCACCGTGCCGCCGGCCCTGCGCGCGCAGCTGAAGAACCTCGAGGAGGACCAGAAGCGGCGCGCCACCCGGAGCCTCCGCGACGGCATCGACCGCATCATGGTCGACCTGCTGTCGCTGTACCGGGACATCCTGCTGCTGCAGCTCGGAGCGCCGGGGGAGCCGATCAACGCGGCCGTGCGGCCGGCCCTCGACGATGCGGCCGCCGCCTGCCCGCCGGAGCAGACCCTGCGCACCATGGACGCGATCGCCACCGCCCGCGAGCGGATCGAGGGCAATGTGGCTCCCGCGCTCGCCCTCGAGGCGATGCTCGTGACGGCCGTGCGCCGAACCGCGTGACGTAAGGTTCTAGGCGTGAACCGCCGCCGCCGCCTCCTCGCCGCCGTCGCCGCTCTCGCCTCGGTGCCGCTGCTGCTCTCCGGCTGCTTCCTGCCGCCCGGCGGCGTCGGCGACCACACCTCCACGCCCACCGACGAGACCGTCGACGCCGCGCTGGAGCCGTACTACAAGCAGATCGTGGAGTGGAAGGACTGCGACGGCGGCTTCCAATGCGCCACCGTCATCGCCCCGATGGACTGGGCGAACCCGTCGGAGGAGACCGACATCGAGCTGGCGCTGATCCGCCGCCCGGCGAGCGGCACCGCTCAGGGGTCGCTGTTCATGAACCCCGGCGGCCCCGGGGCGTCTGGTGTCGACTTCGTGCGCGACGGACTCGACTTCGCCTACGACCAGCGCCTCGCCGACAACTTCGACATCATCGGCTGGGACCCACGCGGCGTCGGCCAGTCGACGCCGGTGACGTGCTACGACGACCCCGAGCTCGACCAGTTCATCTACGGGCTTCCCGAGGCGCCGACCGGCACGCAGGAGTGGGTGGACGAGGTGGTGCAGGCATCCATCGACTTCGGCCAGGCCTGCCTGCAGAACACCGGCGAGGTGCTGCAGTTCATCGACACCCGCTCCACCGTGCACGACCTCGACATGATGCGCGCCATCGTCGGTGACGAGAAGCTCAACTACTTCGGCTACTCCTACGGCAGCGACATCGGCAGCATCTACGTCGACGAGTTCCCGGAGAAGACCGGCCG
>DATMVL010000234.1:0-15036 GCA_035563175.1 Rhodoglobus sp.
TGGAACGACGCCCACGCGGTGATCATCGCCACCAGGCCGAGCAGGATCGCGATGATCAGCTCGATGTTGCGGGGCAGGAAACCGGCGGGCTCGCTGGTGTGGTCGGTCGACATGGCGCGCTCCGCAGGGCTCGGGTGGGCAGGGCCGCGCCAGTATATGGGTGCGGCCGAACCCGCCGGAGCGGCGCGCGGCTCAGTTGCGCGTGAACGCGGCCTGCGCCTCTTCCAGGGTGGTGAACATGCCGAGGTCGTGCGCCAGCCGGGTGGTGGCGCTGAAGCCGAGACCCCAGTGCGCCTCGATCATGCCGGCGAACTCGCCGTCGATGTGGCCGACCCAGAGGCCGGACTGCAGTGCCGTCCAGGTGATGGTGGGCGCGCCCGTGCGGGCGCCTTCGAGAAGTGTCATGGTCTTTCTGTCTCCCTTCGTCGTTGAAAGGACGTTGTTGGTGCGAACGGTATGACTCCATTGCACACCTGAGCCACCTGGAGGGGACAGGGGTTGCGAGCCGACGGGACGCGTGCAAGCCGAGCGATCGTCGGCGCAAGGGGGTCCGTCCGCTCCAGCCCGCGCCCCACGATGGAGGCATGGTGCATCCCGTCGCGACCGCCGTCGGGCGTGCGCTCCGCGTCGTCTTCGCCGGCCTGCTCGTGCTGCGGCACCCCAAGCCGATCCACGCGAGGGGAGCCGTGTTCGAGGGCACCGTGACCTGGCGCTGGAAGGCGCGGTCGGGCATCCGCTGGATCGACGAGCCGCCGACCGGCCCGCTGCCGGTGGTGGCTCGCGCCTCGCGATCGGTCGGGCTGCCCGCGCCGCTGCCCGACGTCGACGGTCTCGCGATCAGGTTCGAGGACGAGCTGGGTGCGCCGTGCGACATCGAACTGGCCTCGACCGGGCTCGGCATGCCCTCGCGCTACATGCTCTGGCCGCATCGCTCGCCCTCGCGCGCCAACCTGCACACCCTGCTGCCCTACGACTCGCCGCTCGGCTCGGTGCAGCTGTGCGCACGCACGCTCAGCCCGAGCGACCTGCCGAGCGACTACGACGAACTGGGGCGACGCCTCGAGACCGAGCCGTGGCGGCTGCGGCTGTACTGGGCACGGCCGCGCGGCAAGTGGCATCCCTTCGCCGAACTCGAGCTGCGACGGCGACCCGGACCGCTGGATCGGAACCTGCGCTTCGACGCGGTGCGGCATCCCATCCCCGGTGCCGGCACGCACGCCTGGGTGGCGGCGGTGCGGCAGCCGACGTACCACCTGACGCAGGGGGATGACGCGGGCTAGCCCTCAGTCCGCGTGCTCGTCCTCGGCGTCGGGCGCGGGCTGGTGCGTCCAGGCGGGCGGCTCATCCACGCCGCTCTCCTCGTCGCGGTCCGCGTCGTCGCTGGTCTCCTGCACGAGACCGGGCGCGTGATGCGTGGGCGCGTACACGACGTAGACCTTCAGAGCCTCGTCGCCGGTGTTGATGACGTCGTGCCAGGTGCCGGCCGGCACCTGGATCGACCATCCGTCGCTCACGTCCTGCTGGAAGTCGAGCTGGTCCTCGCCGGGGCCCATCACGCAGCGACCCCGCCCCGCGTCGATGCGCAGGAACTGGTCGGTCTCCGGGTGCTTCTCGAGCCCGATCGACTGCCCCGGCGGAATCGACATCAGTGTCACCTGCAGGTAGCGGCCGGTCCATGCGACGGTGCGGTAGGTGTCGTTCTCCTTCGTCGCGGTCTCGATGTCGAAGGCGTTCGGGTCGGGTCCGTTGTCGGTGATGTCCATGCCGCCATGCTCGCGCGACTCGGGCCGGCGCGCGGCCCCCTTGCGCGCTGCTGCCGCTATCGCTGCAGCAGCGCGTCGAGGCCGACGGCCATCGCCGCGGCGAGGCGGAAGTCGATGCGCTCGTCGCGGACGTCCACCGTGTAGCGGTCGCGCAGCGAGAACTGGCGTTCGCTGGCCATGACGACGGCGCCGGTCCCCTTGTCGCTGAAGTCGAAGTGGAACGGGAGCGGGATGTCGACGAAGCGGCGGATGATGGCGATGAGCGGGCTGCGCTCCTGCCCGTACGCGTCGATGCCGGGACCGACGAGATGGAAGCTGGAACGCAGCAGGCTCGCGCCGAAATCCTTCTGGAAGTATCCGAGCGGAGTGCCGGCGGCGTCGAAGACGTCGTAGACGGCGGCGAGGTCGAGCGCCTGCCGGGCCTGGAACGAGAAGACGACGGCGCTGCGCTGCTCGTCGGCGTAGAACGTCACACGCTCCCGGAACGCCAGACGCTTCTGCTGTGCCATCGCGAGCAGGCGGCCCTCGGTGCCGTCGGGGTTCGCCTCGCGGATCTCGTAGCGGTTCACCATCATCGTGATGCGCTGCTTCACGGAGAAGCGGGAGCGGTACTGGATGCCGCCGGCGGGCACCGAGGGGAGCGAGGATGCGTCGGTCACGGGGAACGAGCCTAGGCGCGTGTCTGCGTCCGCCTCGTCGTACCGCGGTGCCAAGAGAGTGGTACCGCGGCGCTCACCTGCGAGCAGACCGGGCTCGCAGGATCTGCCACAGCGGCGCCCCGACGACGAGCAAGCCGAGCGCGGTCGAGCCGCCGGCGGCGACCGCCATCGGCCAGCGGCCGAAGCGCCCGAAATCGATGGCCTCGTTCCAGTCGAAGTCGTACTGGAAGGGCATCGATACCCCCTGCCAGAGCAGGAAGAGCCCCCACCCGAACCAGATGATCGCGAACGTCGTCACGCCGATCGTGCTCCAGAAGCTGCGCTTCGGCTTCGGTCTCGACTGCCTCAGCCACGCGCTGTACTCCGCGAGGTCGGTGTCGGTCGGCTGCCGCTGACCCTTCGCGGTCATCCAGCCGGGGAACGGGCTGCCGGGGTGAGCGTTCTGCCATCGGATGATCTCGCCCAGCTCGCCGTAGGTCTTGCGGCTGAGGAACTCGAGCTCTTCGGTGCCGAGCTTCCGCCCGAAGGTCCGGTCGAGGACGTGGCGTCGCACCGAGACCCTGCTGTCCGGATCATCCGCCATGAGCTGTGCGAGGTGGTCGGTCATCGGTCAGACCTCGACCGGGTAGCTCAAGTCGAGGTCGGCGCCGTTCATCCCGCGGATGCCCCAGTTGCCCTTCGGCGTCTCGATGATCGTGATCTCCACACTGATCGGCGCGAGGCCGACGTCGGCCTGGATGCGCGAGAACAGCTGCGCGATGAGCTCGCGCTTCGTGCCCTCGCTTCGTCCCTCGAACATCGAGATCTCGATGATGAGGTAGTCCTCGCCCCGGTCGGCCGGGTGGATGAAGTCCTCGTCGTCGAGCCCGATGAACCGGTGGAACCGCTTGTCGGCCGGCACCTGAAGGGCGTCGACGACCGCGCCGTGGATCGCACGCGAGATCGCGGTCCGCCGTCGCTCGAGGGGCCGGCGATGCCCGTAGACCGTGACCTGCGCCATGCCGCAACGGTACCGGGGATGTCGGTGGCCGCCTGCAGACTGGATTTCAGCACGACACGCCGAAACACTAGATCTAGTGGAATGACACGAGTGTCATTCCGGTTATATAGTGATGAGACGGCCCGCGGACGCGAGTCGCGGAGAAGACTTAGGGGAGGTTCCGATGGACAACGAGACTGACAGCGTCGGCGGTTACGCCGTTCCCATGGACCCGATGGATCTCCTGCAGTGCGACAGCTGCCAGTAGGCAGCGCCCAGCTTCAGATCCCAGCCCCGGCTGACCGACAGGTCGCCGGGGCTTTCGGTTTCCCGGGCGCGGCGAGGCCTAGGCTTGAAGGCGTGCCAGTGAACCCCGACCTCGTCGGGCGGACGTTCCCGCCGACCGCGCCCTACCTGGTGGGCCGCGAGAAGGTGCGCGAGTTCGCCCGGGCCGTGTTCGCCACGAGCCCGCTCAACTCAGAGCCGGAGGCCGCACGCGCCGCCGGCTACCCGGATGTGGTCGCGCCGCCGACCTTCCCGGTGGTCGTCCAGGAGGCGACGCTGCAGCAGCTGCTCGCCGAGCCGGATGCGGGCATCGACTTCACCCGGGTCGTGCACGGCGACCAGCGCTTCACCTACACCCGCCCCGTCGTCGCCGGTGATGAGCTGACCGCCACCCTCTCGGTGACGAGCGTGAAGACGCTGGGCGGCAACGCGATGGTGACCAGCGAGTCCGAGATCGTCGACGCCGACGGCCGGCACGTGGTCACCGCGATCTCGACCCTGGTGGTGCGCGCCGATGACTGACCTGACCGCCCTGACCGTCGGCGACGTCGTCGCGGAACGCACCGTCCACCTCACGCGCGACAGCCTCGTGCGGTACGCCGGCGCATCCGGCGACTTCAACCCCATCCACTACCGCGACGACGTCGCGGCGTCGGTGGGCCTGCCGGGCGTGCTCGCGCACGGGATGCTCACCATGGGCTTCGCGGTGCAGCCGGTCGTCGACTGGCTCGGCACCGACGGCGTCATCGCCGACTACCAGGTGCGCTTCACCCGCCCCGTCGTGGTCGACCCCGCCGACGGTGCCGACGTCACCGTGATCGCCAAGGTCGGCGCGGTCGACGACGAGGGCGCGCGCGTCGACCTCACCGTGACCTTCGACGGTGCCACCGTGCTCGGCAAGGCGCAGGTGCGGGTGCGGGCGGCGTGACCGACCTCGCCGAGCTGACCACGATGCGGGTGGGCGGGCCCGCCCACGAGCTCGTCGTCGCGCAGACGACGGACGAACTCGTCGCCGCAGCGCTCCGCGCCTGGTCCGCGGGCGACGAGGTGCTCGTGCTCGGCGGCGGCTCGAACGTGGTCGTCGCCGACGACGGGTTCGACGGCACGGTGCTCCTCGTGCGCACGAAGGGCATCGAGACGACGCCCACGGATGCCGGGATGCGGCTGCGCGTTCAGGCCGGCGAGGACTGGGACGCGCTCGTGGCCCGCACCGTCGCCAACGGGTGGTCCGGGCTCGAGGCGCTCAGCGGCATCCCCGGCTCGGTCGGAGCGGCGCCCGTGCAGAACATCGGCGCATACGGCGCCGAGCTCGCCGACACCCTCGTGGCCGTCGACTTCCTCGACTACGAGCTCGGCGAGGTCGTGCGGCTCACCGCCGACGAGCTCGCGCTCGGATACCGCACGTCCGCGATCAAGGCCGGGCGGCAGGGCATCGTGCTGGCCGTCGAGCTGCAGCTCCGCACCGGCGGCACCGGCGCGGTGCGCTACGCGCAGCTCGCGACCGCGCTGCAGGACGTGCCGCTGGGCGGAACCGCGCCGGTCGCCGACGTCCGCGAGGCCGTGCTGCGGCTGCGGGCATCCAAGGGCATGGTCCTGGATGCCGACGACCCCGACACCTGGAGCTGCGGCTCGTTCTTCACCAACCCGATCGTGCCCGAGAACGCCGCGCGATCGCTGCCGGTCGACGCGCCGCGCTGGCCGATGCAGCCCCCGCCGCCCGACCTCGCGGTACCGCTCGGCGCGGAGCCGATCGCTCCCGAGCCGGAGGTCGGCGACGTCAAGCTCAGCGCGGCCTGGCTGATCGAGCGCGCCGGGATCACCCGCGGGTTCGCGCTGCCCGGCTCACGGGCGGCGGTGTCGAGCAAGCACACGCTGGCGATCACGAACCGCGGCGGCGCGACCGCCGAGGAGGTCGCCGAGCTCGCCCGGTACGTCCGCATGCGCGTCGAGGCGGAGTTCGGCATCGGCCTGGTGAACGAGCCGGTGCTGGTCGGTCTGTCGCTCTAGTGCGGTAGCACCAGGCCGATCGCGAGTGCGATCATCACCACCGCGATGACGCCGTCGAGCACCCGCCAGGCCGCCGGCTTCGCGAACAGCGGCGCGAGCAGCCGGGCGCCGAGGCCGAGTGCGGTGAACCAGAGGATGCTGCCCACCGCGGCGCCCGCCGCGAACGCCCAGCGCTGGTCGCCGTGCGTGTTCGAGATGGAGCCGAGCAGCACGACGGTGTCGAGGTAGACGTGCGGGTTGAGCCAGGTCAGCGCCAGCACGGTGGCGACCACGGCACCGAGCGGCTTCGGGGCCTGCGCCTCGGTCGGCGTCAGCGCCTTCGGCCGCACTGCGCGGCGCGCGGCCAGCAGCCCGTAAGCGAATAGGAAGGCGAAGCCCGCCCACCGCACCACCTCGATCAGCCACGGCAGCTGCTCCAGCACGAGCCCCGCGCCGCCGACGCCGAGGGCGATGAGCACCGCGTCCGAGACCGCGCACACCAGGATGACGGGCACGATGTGCTCGCGCCGCAGCCCCTGCCGCAGCACGAACGCGTTCTGCGCCCCGATGGCGACGATGAGGGAGAGGCCGAGGGCGAGACCGGCGAGGGCGGAGACGAGCACGGTCCGACGCTACGGCGCCCCGAACATGCAGTACAGCTACAGCTTCTACCGCTGCATTAGCCTGTCTTCAGCATGCGATTTCAGCGCGAGCACCTCGAGACCCTCGTCGCCGTCGTCGACGGCGGCACCTTCGATGCGGCCGCCCGGGCGCTGAACGTCACCCCGTCGGCGGTGAGCCAGCGCGTGAAGGCCCTCGAGCAGGAGTTCGGCCGCGTGCTCGTCGTGCGCGCTCGGCCCGTCGCCGTCACCGACTCGGGCGCCGTGCTGGTGAGGCTGGCGCGGCAGCAGGCCACCCTCGAACGCGAGGCCGCGACCGAGCTGGGCGACGAGGGCCAGCCGCGCGGCGTGCCGGTGGGGGTCAACGCCGACTCCATGGCCACCTGGCTGCTGCCCGCCCTGGCCGGCACGGGCATCCCGGTGGAACTGCACCGCGACGATCAGGAGCACACCGCCGGCATGCTCGCCGACGGCAGCGTGATGGCCGCGGTCACCTCACGGGCCGAACCGGTGCCGGGATGCTCGGTGACCCGGCTCGGCGTGATGCGGTACCGGGCCGTCGCGTCGGCGGGCTTCGTCGAGCGCTGGTTCCCGCACGGTGTCGACGCCGACGCGCTGGCGATCGCGCCGGTCGTCGACTTCGACCGGAAGGACGAGCTGCAGACCCGCTGGCTGCACTCGCGCACCCGCCGCGCCATCGACCCGCCACGGCTGCTGGTGCCGGCTTCGGCCGACTTCGCGCGGGCGGTGCATCTCGGCATGGGGTGGGGCATGCTGCCGGATGCCCAGCTCACCGATGGGGTCGTGCACCTGGGCGGCGATCCGATCGACGTGCCGCTGTACTGGCAGCAGTGGAACCTGCGCACCGCCGCCCTCGACGCGCTGCGAGAGGCGGTGGTCGCTGCGGCGACGTCGGAGCTGCGGTGACCACCGCAGGGATGCTGACACCGGCAAGGCCACCGCGCGTCCGGCTCGGGTCGTCGTCGACCCCGGGCGCCGGGGCCAGGGGCTGGGCCGCGCGCTGGTCGAGGCGGTCAGGAGAACAGCTTCTGCAGGCGCTGCACGCCCTCGAGCAGGGGCTCGTCGCCGAGGGCGTACGAGAGGCGCAGGTAACCGCTGGGGCCGAAGGCTTCGCCGGGCACGACGGCGACCTCGGCCTGCTCGAGGATGAGGTCGGCCAGCTCCAGCGAGGTGGTCGGCGTGAGCCCACCCCACTCCCGGTTCAGCAGCCCGGTGACGTCGGGGTAGACGTAGAACGCGCCCTCGGGGGTCGGGCACACCACGCCGTCGATCTTCGACAGCTCGCCGACGATCAGGTCGCGGCGGCGCTCGAACGCGGCGCGCATCGCCTCCACGTCGTCCTGAGGGCCGGTGAGCGCCTCGATCGCCGCGCGCTGCGACACGTTGGAGACGTTGCTCGACAGGTGCGACTGCAGGTTGCCGGCGGCCTTGATGACGTCGGCCGGGCCGACCATCCAGCCCAGCCGCCAGCCGGTCATCGAGTAGCTCTTCGCGACGCCGTTCACCAGGATCGCGCGGTCGGCGATCGCCGGCGCCGCAGCCACGATCGAGGTCGCCGCCTTCGGGTGCGCGCCCTGGTCGTACACCAGGTTCTGGTAGATCTCGTCGGCGATCACCCAGACCTCGTGCTCCGCGGCCCACTCGCCGATCGCCCGGGCCTGCTCGTCGCTGTAGACGGCGCCCGTCGGGTTCGACGGCGACACGAACACGAGCGCCTTGGTGCGCTCGGTGCGGGCGGCCTCGAGCTGCTCGACCGTGACCAGGTAGCCCTGATCGGCTCCCGCGAACACCTCCACGGGCACCCCGCCGGCGAGCTTGATCGCCTCTGGGTAGGTGGTCCAGTACGGCGCCGGCAGCAGCACCTCGTCGCCCTCGTCGACGATGGTGGCGAACGCCTGGTACACGCCCTGTTTGCCGCCGTTGGTGACGATGACCTGGGATGCCGCGACCTCGAGCCCGCTGTCGCGCAACGTCTTCGCGGCGATCGCCTCGCGCAGATCGGGCAGGCCGGCGGCGGGCGTGTACTTGTGGTTGCGGGGATCTCGCACAGCCCGCTCCGCGGCGGCGACGATGTTCTCGGGCGTCGGGAAGTCGGGCTCGCCGGCGGCGTAGCTGATCACCGGCCGGCCCTCCGCCTGCAGGGACTTGGCCTTGGCATCCACCTTGAGCGTCGCGGACTCGGCGATGGCGGCGATGCGGCTGGAGATGCGCTGGTGCGTCACCCCCACATCCTATTTGCCCGGATCGCAGGGGTTCCCCTGCCGCAACCCCTGCGATCCGGGCAATCGAGGGCGTGCGGAGAGGCACTGGCAACGGAAGCGCCCGGAACGGGCTGAGAGTGACCGCTCGGGCTGCTGGCTGGGCCTATGCCGTCGGTTGCCTGCGTGCGTCGTTCCCGGCTCCGAGGGCCGCGACGTTCGCGAGGAATCGGTCGGCCGCGCGTCTGAGCCGCGTGGGCCGACGCGGGCACGAGCACGGGGCCGGCGGGCAAGGCGACGGTGCCGAGAACGGGCCCGGCCCGGGTGATCCGAGTGCACCGAGCGCCGGCGGCGTTCCGGTGCGCGGATGTGCGGGAACACGACCGGCTCCCCGGATGCCCCGCTCCTTTTTCCGGATGCGGCGCGATGACGTACACTCGGTGCGGTAGACGGAACTGCCAAGATTTCGCGCGCCCGCATCCGGGCATCCCTCGAATCAGCGCACGGAACGGCGGGTCTACACGGGAGTCGCGAGCATCGCGGTTCTCGAAGGGCGGTGGCTCAATTGGTAGAGCAGCGGTCTCCAAAACCGCAGGTTGCAGGTTCGAGTCCTGTCCGCCCTGCAGCTCCCCGTCGCTGACGGGGACGCCGAGACACCGGAAGGTACAGCCACGTGGCCAGGAACGTGATCGACGAGCCCAGCGAGGACATCGTCGCCAATGCGAAGAAGGAGCGAGCGCAGCGTCGCAGCCCCTTCGCCCGCATCGCCCTGTTCGTGCGCCAGGTGTTCGGGGAGCTCCGCAAGGTCGTCACCCCCACGCGCCGTGAGCTGCTGAGCTACACCGGAGTCGTGCTCGTGTTCGTCGTCATCATGATGGCGCTCGTCTCGGGCCTCGACTTCGGCTTCAGCGCGCTCGTGAACTTCCTGTTCGGCGATCCGACCATCACCGGCTGACCCCCAGATCGGCCGGCCCGCGCCCGTCGCGGGCGACTTCACCATGGAGAGAGATCCAGTGTCCGAGAACCACCGCGAAGACTTCGAGGTCGCACCTGCCGCGGAGCAGTCCTCCGAGGTCGACGAGGCCCAGAGCGGCTCCGAGCTCGAGCGCGAGCAGCGCTCCGAGGAGTCGGCCGAGCACGCCGCCATCCACGTCGTCGACGACGACGCGGACGAGTCAGAGCCCGACCTCGCCGGCCTGATCGAGGCGCTCGACGCCGCATCCGACCCCGAGGCCGACGCCATCGTCGACGACGCGCTCGACGTCGACAACATGCAGGAGGCCGACGCGTCGGTCGCCGCCCTCGACGACGAGCTCTCGATCGAGGCCGAGGAGGCCGCGAGCGAGGAGCCCGAGGTCACCCCGTACGTCGGCCCGGACCCCGGCGGCGACGACGACGAGACCGAGGGTGCCGACGAGGCTCCGGCCGACGTCGACCCGTACGAGGAGTTCAAGCGCGAGCTGCGCATGAAGCCCGGCAAGTGGTACGTCATCCACTCCTACGCCGGCTTCGAGAAGCGCGTGAAGCAGAACATCGAGAACCGCCGCGTCTCCATGGCGATGGAGGACTACGTCTTCGAGGTGCAGGTGCCGATGGAGGACGTGGTCGAGATCAAGAACGGCCAGCGCAAGCTGGTCAACCGCGTGCGCATCCCCGGCTACGTGCTGGTCCGCATGGATCTCAACGAGGACAGCTGGTCGGTCGTCCGGCACACCCCGGGTGTGACCGGCTTCGTCGGCAACTCGCACAACCCCGTGCCGCTGCGGCTCGAGGAGGCCTTCACCATGCTGAAGAGCCTCGTCGTGCCGGTCGAGGCGCCCGCCGCCAAGGGCACGGCCGCCAAGGGCCAGGCCGCGGCGCGCGTCATCCCCGCCGAGATCGACTTCGAGGTCGGCGAGACGATCACGATCAAGGAGGGCTCGTTCGCGGGTCTTCCGGGCACGATCAGCGAGATCAAGGCCGAGAGCGGCAAGCTCATCGTGCTCGTCTCGCTGTTCGAGCGCGAGACGCCGGTCGAGCTGAGCTTCGACCAGGTGACGAAGCTGTAGCCACGCGCTAGAATCTTCAGGTTGCCCACTCGGGCGACCATCCCCACCACTGCCAGGATCGCCTGGTTCGTGGAAGCGCGTCCGCACGGACGCACGAACAGTGAGGAAGCCACATGGCACCCAAGAAGAAGGTGACGGGGCTCATCAAGCTCCAGATCCAGGCCGGTGCGGCCAACCCCGCGCCGCCCATCGGCCCGGCGCTCGGCCAGCACGGCGTCAACATCATGGAGTTCTGCAAGGCGTACAACGCGGCGACCGAGTCGCAGCGCGGCAACGTCATCCCCGTCGAGATCACCGTGTACGAGGACCGCTCGTTCACCTTCGTGCTCAAGACCCCGCCCGCCGCCGAGCTGATCAAGAAGGCCGCCGGCGTGGGCAAGGGCTCGTCGACCCCGCACACCGTGAAGGTCGCCAAGCTCACCAAGGAGCAGGTGCGCGCCATCGCGGAGCAGAAGCTCGTCGACCTCAACGCCAACGACATCGAGGGCGCGGAGAAGATCATCGCCGGCACCGCCCGGTCGATGGGGATCACGGTGGAGGCGTAATCATGGCTCAGAAGTCCAAGGCATACCGCGCCGCCGCCGAGAAGATCGAGCCCGGCAAGTTCTACTCGCCCTCCGAGGCCGTCGCCGTCGCGAGGGAGACCGGGTCGAAGAAGTTCGACTCGACCGTCGAGGTCGCGCTCAAGCTCGGCGTCGACCCCCGCAAGGCCGACCAGATGGTGCGCGGCACCGTCATCCTGCCCCACGGCACCGGCAAGACCGCCCGCGTGGTCGTGTTCGCGACCGGCCAGGCCGCCGAGGCGGCGCTCGCCGCGGGCGCCGATGAGGTCGGCGGCGCCGAGCTCATCGAGAAGGTCGCCGGCGGCTACACCGCGTTCGACGCGGCCGTCGCCACCCCCGAGCTCATGGGCCAGGTGGGTCGTCTCGGCAAGGTGCTCGGCCCGCGTGGCCTGATGCCGAACCCGAAGACCGGCACCGTCACCCCGAACCCGGCCAAGGCGGTCGAGGACATCAAGGGCGGCAAGATCGAGTTCCGCGTCGACAAGCACGCCAACGTCCACTTCGTGGTCGGCAAGGCGGGCTTCTCGGAGGAGCAGCTGAACGACAACCTGAAGGCCGCGATCGACGAGATCGTGCGCGCCAAGCCGTCCAGCTCGAAGGGCCGCTACATCACGAAGGGCTCGCTCTCGACCACCTTCGGTCCGGGCATCCCGCTCGACGTCGCGTCGCTGTAGTCCTGCAGCACCGAGGGGGTCGGCCGTCAGGCCGGCCCCCTCAGTCGTTGGCGACGCCGAGCAGGTCGAGCAGGCTGGAGCCCGGTACGCCCTGGGCGCCGATCGGGTCGCGGTCGGCGCCGTTCGCCGCAGCTCGCAGGCGCGTCACCTCGTCGCGCTCGGCGACCGTCCACGCGCGCTTCAGCGGCGCATAGGTGATGCGCGCGACCTGCGCCAGCGACTCGGTGCCGGGGTCCAGGTAGCCGGCGGATGCCATGTGCTCCGTGTACTCCAGGGCTCGTTGCTCGGGGTCCGAGATCGCCATCCACAGCGGCGACGCCGGGTCGTCGTTCCAGGGTGAGTGCAGCACCGGAGCGTGGCCGGTGACCGCACGCAGCCCGTCTCCGCCGTTCGTGCGGATCACCCGTGCGCCGAAGGCCACCGTGCGGGGGTCGCGGCGGTCGATCCGCCCCCAGCGGGCCTGGGTGTCGGCGCGGGCTTCCCCGGCGTACACGTGGTCGGCATGCAGGTCGTCCGCGGTCAGCCTCGGGTTCACCCCGGCTGACCCCAGCATCACGAACGAGTAGACGCCGAGGTCGCCCTGGGCGAGGGCGAGCGCCGCCATGGTGGCGCCGTACGAGTGCGCCACGACGCTGATACCCGGCTGCCAGGTGGACGACCGCACCGCGACGAGCGCCTCGACGTCGCGGCGAAGCAGCGGCGCGCCGCCTTCGGCGTAGGTGTCACGGGTGGCTTCGAGTCCCACGGGCGGCGCCCGGTAGCCCATCCACGCCACCACGGCGCGCGAGGCGGGCGCGCCGGCCTCGCCCTGCGCGGCGTAGACGTTCTCCGCGGCGCGGGCCCACAACTGCATGTCGGTGGACTCGGTGCCCATCCCCGGCACCACGAACGTCACCCGGCTCGCGGTGTCCAGGTCGCCGATCGCGATCGCCGTCAACGGCGGTTCGTCGTCGGTCAGCTGCACCAGGTAGCGTGGCGCCACGCTCGGGGCGCGCAGTGCCCCTTCGATCGCCTGCAGCGCGGCCAGCCGCTCGGCCGCGACGCCGTTGCGTGCATCCTCGGCCACCCGTGTCTGCGCCTCGGCGATGGCGGTGCGCAGGTGCATCCGGTTCGCCTGGTCGCGCGTGGCGTAGTCGGCACCCGGCAGGTTGCCGATCACCTCGGGCACGGTCGCGAGCAACCGCAGGCGCTGGCCCTCGCGCAGCTCCTCGGTCCACCAGATCGCGAGCTCCTGCGGCGTGGAGCCGACGATCTGGGCCGGCACTCCGGCGTGGGCGTCGAGGAACGCCTGCCGCTCGGCCGCCGTCAACTGTGTGATGCGGGCGAGGTCGCTCACCCGCCAGCCGTCGCCGGAGGGGCTGGAGAGCACCATGAGCACGAAGCCGAGGAGCAGGCCGACCACGACGGTCGTCGCTCTTCGGATCCTGACGAGCACGCGTCTCCTCACGCTCGGGTGCGTCGGGATAGTCTGCATCACGATCCGGTAACGGCCAATTCGGTTCGCTGGCGGCGGAGCGTCCGTCGACGCCCGATACTGGATGGATGCCCGAGATCCGCGCCGCGGTCGCCGACGACGCCGAGGTGCTCGCCCTGGTCGCCGCCGAGACCTTCCCGATGGCGTGCCCGCCGCACACCACCGCCGAGGCGATCGCCGCCTTCATCGCCGCGAACCTGTCGGTCGACGCCTTCCGCGGCTACCTGGCCGACTCCGAGCGCGAACTGTTCCTCGCGCTCGAGGAGGACGAGCCCGCCGGCTACACGATGCTCGCCTACGGCGATCCCGTGGACGCCGATGTCGCGGCGGCGATCACCGCCCGCCCCACCGCCGAGTTGAGCAAGGTCTACGTGCGGGAGGCGTTCCACGGCACCGGGCTGTCGCGGGCGCTCGTCGAGCGGTCGATCGAGGCGGCACGCGAGCGCGGGGCGCACACACTGTGGCTGGGCGTCAACCAGGAGAACGAGCGCGCCAACCGGTTCTACGGCAAGAACGGCTTTGAGCGGGTCGGCACCAAGCGGTTCCTGGTCGGCGACCGCTACGAGGACGACTTCGTGCGCGAGCTGGTGCTCTAGAGCGCGACCGTGTCGATCTCGAGGAAGTCGGCGACCTCGGGGACCCATCGCCCCTGCACGAACCCGACGTGGTCCGGGTGCTCGTTGTAGGCGGCGTACGCGGCGTCGTCGGCGAAGGTGAACGCGAACGCGAACCGGAAGTCGTTCTTCGGGCTGACCTCGCGGAGCTTCTCGAACCGCTCGACCCCCGGGATGCCGGCGAGCACGTCGGCGGCCTCGAGGAAGGCGGTCTCCTCCGGCGATCCGGGCTCGTGGTGCAGGGCGAAGGCGACGGAATGCCGGATCATCAGGTCCTCTCGGGTGACATGGCGTGGTGGATGGCGAGCATGCTGGCGCCGATGACCGCGGCGTCCGCCCCGGCAGCGGACTGCACGATCGACAGGTGCTCGGTGGCGAGCGGCATCGAACGGGTGTAGACGACCTCGCGCACGCCCGCGATGAGGTGCTCGCCGGCCTGCGCCATCGACCCGCCGATCGCGATCACGGACGGATTCACGAGGGACACGCACGCGGTGAGCACCTCGCCGATGTCACGCCCCGCCTGACGGACCGCCTGGATGGCGTCGAGGTTGCCGCGCTTGACGAGCTCGACCACCTGCCGCCCGGTCTCCACCTCGACGCCGGTGGCACGGAGCGCCGACGCGATCGCCGGACCCGACGCGATCGCCTCGAGGCATCCGCGGTTGCCGCAGTGGCATGCGATACCGGAGGCGCGGGGGATCTGAACGTGCCCGATGTCACCCGCGATGCCCTGTGCGCCGCGCTGCAGGACGCCGCCCGAGATGATGCCGGAGCCGATGCCGGTCGCCACCTTGACGAACACCAGGTGCTCCGTGCCGGGCCAGGCGACGGCGCGCTCGCCGAGCGCCATGATGTTCACGTCGTTGTCCACGAGCACCGGCACCTCGAGGTGCTGCTGCACCCAGCCGGGTACGTCGAAGCGATCCCAGCCCGGCATGATCGGCGGGTTGATGGGCTGGCCGCTGCTGTGCTGCACCGGTCCGGGCAGGCCGATGCCGACCGCGAGCAGGTCGCCGCGGTCGCGGCCGATGTCGTCGAGCATCGCCAGGCCGGCGTCGACCAGCCAGGCGAGCACCGTCTCGGGTCCGTCGGCGATGTCGATGACCCCGCTGCGCTGGACGAGCATCGTGCCGCTGAGGTCGGTGATCG
>DATMVL010000235.1:0-3822 GCA_035563175.1 Rhodoglobus sp.
TCTGCTCGGCGCCGTCGGTGGGCGAGCTGGAACCGGAGACGTACTCGAGCCGGTCCGACACCCACTGGGTGACGGCCCGCAGCAGCACCTGACCGTGCAGTCCGGTGAACTCGCCGCGGGCCGTCGGGGTGAGGCTGTCCGAAGGGCAGTACCGGCTGGGCCGCAGGTAGGTGACGAGGTCGAGGTCGTCGACGGATGCGGGCTGCGCCCGGCCGGCGACGGTCGCCCGGTACTCCACCGACATGCGCCCCTGCCCGCCGATGAACTGGTGCAGGCGCGCGCCATGGAGGTCGCGGAGCTCCTCGGCCTCCCAGATCGTGCCCCCGCTGTCGAAGCTGAGGTGCTCGTCGACGACGGTGGCGCCGAGGGCGGCGGCGACGGCGAACACCATGTTGGTGCGACCGCTGACGTCGAGCTCGATGCGCGCGCCCACAGTACGTTCCACGCCTGCGATCCTGTCACGCCCGCGACCGGGTCGCTGCTACCCTGGACGAGTCCCCGCCCCCATAGCTCAGGGGATAGAGCGTCTGCCTCCGGAGCAGAAGGCCGCAGGTTCAAATCCTGCTGGGGGCACGAACGACTGAGGGCCCCGCCGGCGGCGGGGCCCTCAGTCGTTCACGCCCTCGGTTCGGACGCGGACCTGCTCGTGGGCCCACGCCGGCGCAGTCCGCCGCGCCGGGCACCGGCGTGGCGGCGGCTCCGGTGGGGAGTCGAATCCTGCTGCCCGGAGGCCGCGCAGCGGCCGCAGGGGAGAAGCAGCCGCCGAAGGCCCGACTCAAGGCCGCGGCGCGAGGCCACCGGCGCCATCGTCGACTTGCCCGAAATGACGGGCCAGCGCGTCGTCGCGACGACCATTCCCGGCAACTCGGCGTCGACGGACGGGTCTCCCCCGCTACGCCGACGCGCTGTGCGCGTCGAGGAACTCGTACAGCTCCCGGTCGTCGACGCCCGGGAAGGTGCCCGACGGCAGCGGCGACAGGATGTGCGCGTGCAGCTTGGCGCTCGACCAGGCCTTGCCGGTCCAGCGCTGCGCGAGCTCGTCATCCGGTCGCTTGCAGCAGGCCTCGTCGGGGCAGGTCGACGCGGTGCGGTCCTGCGTCTCGCGTCCCCGGAACCATTTCGAGTACGCGAACGGCACGCCGATGGTGATGGAGAACTCCTCCGACGCCGTCGTGCCGGTCTGGGTCGACTCGAAGAAGGTGCCCTCGGGGGTGTCGGTGTACTGGTAGAACTCCGTGGTGCGGTTGGTGCGCGCGAAGGCGGTACGGGCCGCCCACCGGCGGCACACGAACTGCCCCTCGGTGCTGCCCGTGACATCCACCGGCAGCCGCAGGCCGTCGTTCTCGTACGCCTTCTGCACCGCGCCGTCGTCGCCGACCCGCAGGAAGTGCACCTCGAGACCCAGATGCGCGGTGGCGAGGTTCGTGAACCGCAGGGCCGCCGCCTCGTGCGTGACGCCGAACGCGTCGCGGAAGTCCTCCACCGCGATGTTGCGGTCGGCCTTGGCCTGGGTGAGGAAGCGCACCGCCTGATCGCGCGGCATGAGCACCGCGGCGGCGAAGTAGTTGATCTCCAGCCGCTGCTGCAGGAAGTCGGCGTAGGTGACCGGATGCTCGTGCTCCAGCACCCGGTGCGCCATCGCCTGCAGTGCCATGCCGCGCAGGCCGTGCCCGCCCGGGATCGAGGCCGGAGGCAGGTAGATGCGGCCGTTCTCGAGATCCGTCACCGACCGCGCCGAGTGCGGCAGGTCGTTGACGTGCACCAGCTCGAACCCGAGCCTGCGCGCCATCTCGCTCACCGAGCGGTGGGTCAGCGCCCCCGTGGTGTGCCCGACCTGGGCGACCAGCTGCTGCGCGATCTCGTCGATCTCGGGCAGCGAGTTGTCGAGATCCCGCATGCGCAGCCGGAGCTCGGTGTTGGCGCGTCGCGCCTCCTCGGGCGTCGCGACCGCCTCGCGGGCGCGGCGCGCCAGCTCGCGGTGCAGGCCGACCAGCGCCTCGAGCGTCTCGTCGGGCGTGCCCTTGGTCGGCCGGATCGTCGGCAGGCCGAGCGTGGCGTACACGGTGCCGCGCTGCGCTCGGTCGAGCTCGATCTCGAGCGCCGCGCGCTTGCTCGGCGGGCGCTCGTCGAGCAGGTCGGCCAGCTGGACACCGACCGCGGCGGCGACGGCGGAGAGGAGCGTGACGCGCGGCTCGCGTCGCCCGTTCTCGATGAGCGACAGCTGGGAGCCGGCGAGACCGACCCGCTCCCCCAGCTGGTCGAGCGTCAGCCCCGCGCCGGTGCGGAAATGACGGATGCGCTGCCCGAGCGTCACAAGATCGTCCACGAGGTCACCATAGCGAAAGAACAAGGGAACTTTCGCGCGGGCTATGGGGCTGCTGGTGCGAATTCCGCGTCAGAGTCGAACACATACCGAACCTTTCGACGAGGAGAGCACCGTGACGATCACAGCCCCGCCGCCCATCGCGACCTCCGAGCCGCCGCGCGCCGCGCATCCCTCGATCGTCGCGTGGGTCGACGAGCTCGTCGCCCTCGCTCGGCCCGACCGGGTGCACTGGTGCGACGGGTCGGCCGGCGAGTTCGACGCGCTTACCCGCGAGATGGTGGCCGCCGGCACGCTCATCCGCCTCAACGGCGAGCACCGCCCCGGCAGCTTCCTCGCCCGCAGCCACCCCGCCGACGTGGCCCGGGTCGAGGAGCGCACGTTCATCTGCTCCCAGGACGAGGACGAGGCGGGGCCGACCAACAACTGGCGCGACCCCGCGCAGATGCGCTCCGAGTTGGGCCGTCTGTTCGACGGGGCCATGCGCGGGCGGACGATGTACGTCATCCCGTTCTCGATGGGCCCGATCGGCAGCCCTCTCGCCCGCTACGGCGTCCAGGTCACCGACTCCCCCTATGTGGTCGCGAGCATGCGCATCATGACCCGGATGGGTTCGGCTGCCCTGGAGCGGATCCGCGACGACCGCTGGGTCAAGGCCGTGCACTCGGTCGGCGCTCCGCTGACGCCGGGCGAGCCGGACGTGCCGTGGCCTTGCAACGACACGAAGTGGATCTCGCACTTCCCGGAGACGCGCGAGATCTGGTCGTTCGGCTCCGCGTACGGCGGCAACGCGCTGCTGGCGAAGAAGGCCTTCGCGTTGCGCATCGCCTCGGTGATGGCGCGCGACGAGGGTTGGCTGGCCGAGCACATGCTGCTCATCAAGGTGACCAACCCGCGCGGGCGGGTGTTCCACGTCGCGGCGGCGTTCCCGAGCGCGTGCGGCAAGACCAACCTCGCCATGCTGCAGCCGACCATCCCCGGCTGGACCGTCGAGACCGTCGGCGACGACATCGCCTGGATGGCGATCGGCGCCGACGGCCGGCTGCGCGCCATCAATCCCGAGGCGGGGTTCTTCGGCGT
This sequence comes from Rhodoglobus sp., assembly GCA_035563175.1. Lineage (GTDB taxonomy): Bacteria > Actinomycetota > Actinomycetes > Actinomycetales > Microbacteriaceae > Rhodoglobus. The sequence continues at coordinate 3,404 of DATMVL010000235.1, forward strand.
CGCGCCGGGCACCGGGCGCTCGAGCAACCCGACGGCGGTCGACACGCTGTGGGGCAACACCATCTTCACGAACGTCGCCCTCCGCGAGGACGGCGACGTCTGGTGGGAGGGGCTGACCGACCAGCCCCCGGCCCGCCTCATCGACTGGCAGGGGCAGCCCTGGACGCCGGCATCCGGTCGTCCGGCAGCGCATCCGAACTCGAGGTTCACCGTCGCAGCGCGGCAGTGCCCGAGCATCTCGGACGACTGGGAGCACCCTGAGGGCGTCGCCATCGACGCGATCATCTTCGGCGGTCGCCGCGCGACCAACGTGCCGCTAGTGGTGGAGGCACGGGATTGGGAGCACGGCGTCTACCTGGGTGCCACGTTCTCATCCGAGCAGACGGCGGCCGCCGAGGGCACTGTCGGGCAGCTGCGGC
>DATMVL010000236.1:0-14313 GCA_035563175.1 Rhodoglobus sp.
ATCTGGCGCGACACCGACGGCGGCATCACGCACTTCGTAGCCGGGGTCGGCACCGGCGGCACGATCAGTGGCGCCGGCCGGTATCTGAAGGAGATCTCCGACGGCGCGGTGCGCGTGATCGGCGCCGACCCGGAGGGCAGCGTCTACTCCGGCGGCACCGGCCGCCCGTACCTCGTCGAGGGCGTCGGCGAGGACTTCTGGCCGACCGCCTACGACGGCTCCGTCGTCGACGAGATCATCGCCAGCTCCGACGCCGAGTCGTTCGAGATGACCCGCCGCCTCGCCCGCGAGGAGGGGCTGCTGGTCGGCGGCTCCAGCGGGCTGGCGGTCGCCTCGGGCCTCAAGGCCGCGCGCAGCCTCGGTGAGGACGACGTCATGGTCATCCTGCTGCCCGACGGCGGGCGCGGTTACCTGGGCAAGGTCTTCAACGACCAGTGGATGCGGTCGTACGGATTCCTGCCGCCCAGCGAGGATCGGACCATCGCCGACATGCTCGGCACGAAGGACCCGGATCTGGCGGGCCTGGTGCACGTGCATCCCAGCGACACCGTGCGGCACACCATCGACAAGATGCGCCGCTTCGACATCTCGCAGATGCCGGTGCTCACCGCCGAGCCGCCCGTCGTCATGGGCGAGGTGGTCGGCTCCATCGACGAGAAGACGCTCATCGACGCGGTGTTCAGCGGCAAGGCGCAGCTCACCGATGCGCTCGCGGAATACGTGCGACCCCGCATGGAGTTGATCGGGGTGACGGATTCGGTTGAGGCGGCCCGCGAGGCGCTCACCCGGTCCGACGCGCTGCTGGTCACCAGCGACGGCAAGCCCGCCGGCGTGATCACGCGGCACGACCTGCTCGCCTTCCTGAGCGCCTGACACCGCAGAGAGACCCCATGAGCGATTTCGCCTTCGAGACCCGCGCCATCCGCGCGGGTCAGGAATTCGACCCGACCACCGGCGCGGTGGTGCCGCCGATCTACCAGACCTCCACCTTCGTGCAGGACGGCATCGGCGGGTTCCGCGGCGGGTACGAGTACGCCCGCGGCGGCAACCCGACGCGCGATTCGCTGCAGGAGCTGCTGGCGAGCCTCGAGGGCGGCAAGGTGGCGTACAGCTTCGCGTCGGGCCTCGCCGCCGAGGATGCGCTGCTGCGCGCCGCGCTCAAGCCGGGCGACCACATCGTGATGGGCAACGACGTCTACGGCGGAACCCACCGCCTCGTCTCGCGGGTGTTCGTGCCGTGGGGCGTCTCGCTCTCCACCGTGAACATGAGCGATCTCGACGCGGTCGAGGCGACGATCCGGCCCGACGCCACCAAGGTGCTGTGGATCGAGACGCCCAGCAATCCGCTGATGAAGATCACCGACCTCGCGGCGGTGGTGGAGCTCGCCAAGCGCCACGGCATCCTGGTCGTCGTCGACAACACGTTCGCCTCGCCCTACCTGCAGCAGCCGCTGTCGTTCGGCGCCGACGTCGTGGTGCACTCCACCACGAAGTACCTCGGCGGGCATTCCGACGTGGTCGGCGGCGCGCTCGTGCTGAACGACGAGGCGCTCGCCGCTCAGGTCGGCTTCCTGCAGTTCGGGGTCGGCGCCGTCTCCGGGCCGATGGACGCCTGGCTCACCGTGCGCGGCATCAAGACGCTGGCGGTGCGGGTCGACCGTCATTCATCCAACGCGCAGACGCTGGCGGAGGCCCTCGTCGGGCATCCGAAGCTCGAGGCGGTGTACTACCCCGGCCTGCCCGGCCACCCCGGTCACGACATCGCGGCCCGGCAGATGAAGGCGTTCGGCGGGATGCTCTCCGTCGCCGTGAAGGGCGGGGGAGCGGCCGCACGCCGCTTCGCCGAGACCACCGAGCTGTTCCAGCTGGCGGAGTCGCTCGGCGGCGTGGAGTCGCTGATCAGCTACCCGGCCGAGATGACGCACGCCTCGGTGCGCGGCACCGATCTCGAGGTGCCCGAGAATGTGGTGCGGCTGTCGGTCGGCATCGAGGATGCGGGCGACCTGACCGCGGACGTGCTGGCGGCGCTCGAGCGGCTCTAGGGCCCGGCGCATACTCTGGCACGGCTCTGCGCCCTCGTGGCGCGATGTCGACGGCGGCTGTCGTCCGCCGCCGCCAGGATGGTCGCGTGACCACCGTCGAGGCACCGACCGAGCAGCACCGGCGCATCGGGCTGGTGCGGGCATCCGCCCTCTACGTCGCCGCCGTGCTCGGCACGGGCATCCTCGCGCTGCCCGGCCTCGCGGCCGACGCCGCCGGGCCGGCCTCGATCGTGGCGGTGCTCGCCGTGCTGCTGCTCTCGGTGCCGCTCGCGGGCACCTTCGCGGCGCTGGCGGCGCGGTATCCGGATGCCGGCGGCGTGGCCACGTTCGTCCGGCTGGCGATCGGTGCCACGGCATCCCGGATGGCCGGCTACTGGTTCCTCTTCGGCGTCTCGTTCGGCGTGCCGGTGGTCGCCACCCTCGGCGCCGAGTACGTCGTGGCCGCTCTCGGCGCGGACCGGGGCGCGGTGCCGCCGATCGCGCTGGCGTTCCTGCTGATCGCCGTCGCGGTCAACATGTTCGGTCTGCGCGTGAGCGGCGGGCTGCAGCTGGTGCTCACCGCCCTGCTGGTCGTCGTGGTGGTCGGCGTCGTCGCCGCGAGCGCGCCGAGGGTCGAGGCTGCGAACTTCGAGCCGTTCCTGCCGAACGGCTTGGGTGGTGTCGGCTTCGCGATCAGCCTCTTCGTGTGGGCCTTCGCGGGGTGGGAGGCGGTCACGCACATCGCGGGGGAGTTCCGCGACCCGAAGCGCACCATCCCGCTCGCCACCGCCATCGCGATCGTCGTCGTCGGGCTCGCCTACCTCGCACTGCAGGTGGTCACGGTCGGCGCGCTCGGCTCCGGGCGGCCCGACAGCCAGGTGCCCCTGATCGACCTCGCGGCGCTGAGCGACGCGACCGCCGGCCCGATCGTGGTGGCGCTGATCGCCGCGGTCGTGGTCGTCGGCGTGCTGAACACCTACGTGCCCGCGTTCGCGAACCTGGCCGCATCGCTGGGCCGTGACGGGCACCTGCCGCGCTGGATCGCGAAGGGCGTCGAGCCCGGCTGCGTACCGCGGCGGGCGCTCGCCGCGCACGCGGTGCTCACCCTCGTGTACTTCGCGGTGCTGTGGGCGGCGCTCGGGCTGGAGCTCGAGCCGTTCATCCTGTTCCACACCAGTTCGATGGTCGCCGTCTACGCGCTCGGCATGGTGGCCGCGCTGCGGCTGCTCGAGCGCTTCACCGTGGGCTGGTGGACGGCCGTGATCTCGGTGGTGTGCGTGGTCGGGTTGCTGCTGCTCGCCGGTCCCAGTCTCGCCCTGGCCGGAGTGCTCGCGCTGGCGGCGGTCGCCGTGACGGCGGTGCAGCGGATGCGGCGGCCGGGTCAGCGCCGCGAGTAGTCGGTCGCGCCGGTGATCGCCGCGATGATGGCCTCGTTCGTGGTGTCGCCGGCGCGGAACTCGCCGTTGTTGCGCCCCAGCCGCAGCACGACGATGCGGTCGGCGACCGCCTGCACGTCGGCGATGTTGTGGCTGATGAGCACCACGCCCAGTCCGCGTTCGCGCAGCCGCTCGATGAGGTTGAGCACCTCCGCCGACTGCGCGACGCTGAGCGCGGCGGTGGGTTCGTCGAGCATGACGACGCTGGGCTCGCCGATCAGCGACCGGGCGATCGCGACCGTCTGCCGCTGGCCGCCCGAGAGCGTCGAGACGGTGGCGCGCACCGACGGGATGCGGGCGTTGAGCTCGCGCAGCAGCTGCCACGAGCGCTGCTCCATCGCGATCTTCTGCAGCACGCCGTTCTCGTGCAGCTCGCGGCCGAGCCACAGGTTCGCCACGACGTCGAGGTTGTCGCACAGCGCCAGGTCCTGATAGACCGTCGCGATGCCGAGGTCACGCGCCTCGGTGGTGGTGTTGATCGTGACCGGCCGCCCGTCGAAGGCGATGCTGCCGGTATCCGGCCGGTGCACGCCCGCCAGGATCTTGATGAGCGTCGACTTGCCGGCGCCGTTGTCGCCGACCAGGGCGACCACCTCGCCCGAGTGGACGTCCAGGTCGACCCCGGTGAGCGCGCGCACGGCACCGAAGCTCTTGCTGACGCCGCGCACGCTGAGGAGGGCCTGGCGCACGGCCGTCATCGGCTCGGGGCTCATCCGGTCCTCCTCGGGTCGATGGTAGTCACGGTGGATGCGGGCAGACGCCCGCTCGCCGCCACGTTGTCGATGGCGAGCGCAAGGCATCCCAGCAGCTCGGCCCGTTCGCCGAGCGTGCTCTGCACCAGCTCGGGCAGGTGGCTGCCCCCGGCGGGCGCGGCGCGCTCGAGGGCGTGCCGCATCGGGGCGAGCAGCAGCTCGCCGGCCTCGGCCAGCTCGCCGCCGACCACGATCAGCTCGGGGTCGAACAGGTTCGCGAGGCTCGCCGCCGCGATGCCGATGTGCCGCCCGGCGTCGGCGATCGCCCGGCGGGCACCGGCATCGCCCTCCTCGGCTCGCAGCACGATGTCGCGCAGCCGCTGGAAGCGGGTGTCCTCGCGGAACAGGTCGAGCAGCGCGGGTCCGCCCGCCAGGGTCTCCAGGCAGCCGCGGTTGCCGCAGCGGCAGATCGGGCCGTTCTCGTCGATGGTCACGTGGCCGATCTGCCCGGCGCGGCCGTGCACCCCGTGGTACGGCGAACCGGCGATGAGCAGCCCGCCGCCGATCGAGTAGCCGATCCGGAGGTACGCCGCGCCGAGGGCGCCACGGGCGGCACCGTACCTCGCCTCCGCGAGCCCGCCGAGGTTGGCCTCGGTGTCGACGAACGCCGGCAGCTGCAGCCGCTCGCCGAGGGCGTCAGCGACCGGGACGCCGTCCCAGCCGCGCAGCAGACCGGGCGTCGCGACGATGCCGGTCGCGGCATCCACCGGCACCGGCAGGGCCATGCCGACCGCGAGCAGCTCGCTCAGGCCGGTGTCGAGCGACTCGGCCATGTCGCTCAGCAGCAGCGTGGCGCGGTCGAGCTCGCGGTCGTACTTGTGATCGTGCGCGAGGGGAGCGTGATGCTCCGCGACGACGGTGCGGTCGACGTCGGCGATCGCGACGCGCAGGTGCCGTGAGGAGAAGTGCAGCCCGGCGACGAGGCCCGACTGACGGGCGAGGGTGACCTCGACGGCGCGGCGGCCGCTGCGGGTGGTGGTCGAGGTCGTGATGACGCCGAGGGTCGCCAGCTCGCCGACGATGTTCGAGACGGTGGCTGCGGAGAGCCCGGTCACGCCGGCCAGCTCGACCTGGGTGAGGTGGCCGTGGCGCTGCAGCGACTCCACGATGCGCGCCCGGTTGGCTTCGCGCAGTGAAGTCTGGGAACCCCCCGTCGGGTTGCGACTCGCCACGGCCTTCACTGTAGCCGAGCGGCCCATCCCCGATAAGTCGAGGCGGACAACATAACGGCGAGGTCACGCTTGTCTTCACTATTTGACGCCAAGCCGAGCGCGGCTTATCGTCGTACGAGCACTGCAAACCCGCACCAGACACGACGAGGAGGTCGAACGGATGAACGCTGCCGCGGCTGCCGGTCCCACCATCCTCGAGATGCGCTCCATCACCAAGGAGTTCCCCGGGGTGAAGGCCCTCGAGAACGTCAACCTCACGGTGCACGCCGGCGAGATCCACGCGATCTGCGGCGAGAACGGCGCGGGCAAGTCGACCCTCATGAAGGTGCTGTCGGGCGTCTACCCGTTCGGCACCTACGAGGGCGACATCGTCTACAACGGCGAGGTCGTGCGCTTCCGGGACATCAAGCAGAGCGAGCACGCCGGCATCGTGATCATCCACCAGGAGCTGGCGCTCATCCCGCTCCTGTCGATCACCGAGAACATCTTCCTCGGCAACGAGCCGCGCAACCGCATCGGCGCCATCGACTGGATCGAGGCGAAGCGCCGCGCGATCGAACTGCTCGCGCGGGTCGGCCTGCAGGACGACCCGGACACCCTGGTCAAGGACATCGGCGTGGGCAAACAGCAGCTCGTCGAGATCGCCAAGGCGCTCAACAAGTCCGTCAAGCTGCTCATCCTCGACGAGCCCACCGCGGCGCTCAACGAGTCCGACTCACAGCACCTGCTCGACCTGCTGCGCGGCCTCAAGGGCCGCGGCATCACGTCGATCATCATCAGCCACAAGCTCAACGAGATCGAGGCGGTCTCCGACTCCATCACCATCCTGCGCGACGGCAAGACGATCGAGACGCTGGATGTCGGCGCCGGCGGCGTCGACGAGGACCGCATCATCCGGGGCATGGTGGGCCGCACCCTCGAGAACCGGTTCCCGGAGCGCACCTCCACCCCCGGCGAGGTGTTCTTCGAGGTGCGCGGCTGGACGGTGCAGCACCCGCTCGCCGCCGACCGACTCGTCGCCAAGGGCTCGAGCTTCACGGTTCGCCGCGGCGAGGTCGTCGGCTTCGCGGGCCTCATGGGCGCCGGGCGCACCGAGCTCGCGATGAGCATCTTCGGCCGCTCGTACGGCACCTACGTCTCCGGCGAGATCATCAAGGACGGCCAGGTGCTGAACCTGCGCACCGTCGGCGACGCGATCGACGCCGGCCTCGCCTACGTGAGCGAGGATCGCAAGGCGCTCGGCCTGAACCTGCTCGACGACATCAAGTCCTCCGTCGTGGCCGCCAAGCTCGGCAAGATCGCCAGAGCGGGCGTCGTCGACAAGGTCGCCGAGCACAACATCTCCGAGGAGTACCGCAAGAGCCTCCGGATCAAGACCCCGACGGTCGACGAGGGCGTCAACAAGCTCTCCGGCGGCAACCAGCAGAAGGTCGTGCTCGCGCGGTGGATGTTCACCGACCCCGACCTGCTCATCCTCGACGAGCCCACCCGCGGCATCGACGTCGGCGCGAAGACCGAGATCTACGGCATCATCCGCGACCTCGCCGCGCAGGGCAAGGGCGTGATCATGATCTCGTCCGAACTGCCCGAGCTGCTGGGCGTCTCCGACCGCATCTACACGATCTTCGAGGGCGCCATCACGAGCGAGATCGCCGCGAAGGACGCCGACCCAGAGACCCTCCTCCGAGGCATGACCTCGGACCGAACCACGAGCAAGAAGGTCACCCAGCGATGAGCGACACCAGCACCGCGCCCAAGAAGTCGGGCGGCATCCGCGATCTCGGCAAGATGTTCGGCGGCACCAGCTCCGCCGGGCGGCAGTTCGGGATCCTCGGCGCGCTGATCGTCATCATCGTGCTGTTCCAGGTGCTCACCCGCGGCAAGACGCTCGATCCCAACAACCTCATCAACATCATCAACGGCAACGCGTACGTGCTCGTGCTCGCCGTCGGCATGGTCATGGTGATCGTCGCCGGGCACATCGACCTGTCGGTCGGATCGGTGGCCGCATTCGTGGGCATCGTGGTCGCGCAGTCGATGTTCATCTGGAACGTGCCGTGGCCGGTCGCGATGGTCATCGGCCTCGCCCTCGGCGCCATCGTCGGAGCCTGGCAGGGCTGGTGGGTCGCCTACATGGGGGTGCCCGCGTTCATCGTGACGCTCGCCGGCATGCTGTTCTTCCGCGGCGCCAACCAGTTCGTCGGCAACTCCACCACCATCCCGGTTCCCCGCGACTTCACCTTCATCGGCGGCGGCTTCCTGCCCGACCCCGACCTCGGCATCCCGTTCAACGTGCCCACCCTCATCCTGGGCCTGCTCGTGGCCGCCGCGGTCGTCTGGCAGGAGGTGCGGCTGCGCCGCAACCAGCGCCGGATGGGTGCCGAGAGCGCCCCGGTGTGGGTCAGCGGCGTGAAGGTCGGCGTGCTGCTCGCGGTCGTCGTCTTCGCCACCTACCTGTTCGCCTCCGGCCGCGTCGGCACCAGCTACCCGATCGCCGGCATCATCCTCGGCGTGCTGGTGCTCGGCTACTCGTTCCTCACCAACAACACGACGATCGGCCGTCACGTCTACGCGGTCGGCGGCAACTGGCGCGCCGCCGAGCTCAGCGGCGTGAACATCCGCCGGGTCAACTTCTTCGTCATGGCCAACATGTCGGTGCTCGCCGCCGTCGCCGGCATGCTGTGGATCGCGCGCTCGGTCTCCTCCGGCCCCGGTGACGGCGTCGGCTGGGAGCTCGACGCCATCGCGGCCGTGTTCATCGGCGGCGCCGCCGTCTCCGGAGGCATCGGCACCGTCGCCGGCTCGATCGTCGGCGGCCTCGTCATCGCCGTGCTCAACAACGGCCTGCAGCTGCTGTCGGTCGGTGCCGACCTCGTGCAGATGATCAAGGGCCTGGTGCTGCTGCTGGCCGTCGGCATCGACGTCTACAGCAAGCGTCAGGGCCGCCCCTCGCTCATCGGCCGCATGACCCGTCGGCGCACCACCGGCGGCGACGCCGGCGATGCGCCTCAGGGCACTCAGACTCCCACCCCCTCACAGGGTGGGGCCGCGGAAACCGCTCGTCCCTCGGACCTCACCCCGCAGGGCTGAGCCGGTTCCCCAACCTCGGATGCACCAAGGAAAGAGAATGTCAATGAAGAAATTCGTAGTCGCCTCGGCGTCGATCGCGGCGGTCGCCGCGCTCACGCTCGCGGGTTGCTCGTCGCGTGCCGACACCGGCAACGGCGGCGAGGAGGAAGCCGCCGGCTTCGCGGCCGACGCCACGATCGGCGTCGCCCTGCCGGACAAGACCTCGGAGAACTGGGTGCTCGCCGGTGACCTGTTCACCAACGGGCTCGAGGAGGCCGGGTTCACCGCGGACGTGCAGTACGCGCCCGCCAGCAACACCGTCGCCGAGCAGCAGAACCAGATCACCTCGATGGTGACCAACGGCGCCGAGGTGATCATCATCGGTGCCAAGGACGGCGCGCAGCTGTCGGCGCAGGTCGAGGCCGCCCGTGACGCGGGCGCCACGGTCATCGCCTACGACCGCCTCATCCTGAACACCGACGCGGTCGACTACTACCTCGCGTTCGACAACTTCAAGGTCGGCGAGCTGCAGGGTCAGGCCCTCCTCGACGGGCTCGCCGCGGCGTACCCGGACAAGGACACCTACAACATCGAGCTGTTCGCCGGTTCGCCCGACGACAACAACGCCGGTGTGTTCTTCGACGGCGCCATGAGCGTTCTGCAGCCGAAGATCGACGACGGCACGCTCACCGTGGTGTCGGGTCAGACCGAGTTCGACCAGGTCGTCACCCAGGGCTGGCTCGCCGCCAACGCCCAGAGCCGCATGGACACCCTCCTCGCGGGCAACTACCAGGGCACCGACCTCGACGGCGTGCTGTCGCCGAACGACACCCTGGCCCGCGCGATCATCGAGTCCACCCGCAGCGCCGGCAAGCCCCTGCCGGTCGTGACCGGTCAGGACTCCGAGGTCGAGTCGGTCAAGTCGATCGTCGCCGGCGAGCAGTACATGACCATCTACAAGGACACGCGTGCGCTCGTCGCCGCTGCCATCGACATGGTCAAGGAGCTGCAGGCGGGCGACGAGCCCTCCGGCATCAACAACACCGAGGACTACGACAACGGCGTGAAGGTCGTGCCGTCGTACCTGCTCGACCCGGTGGTCGTCACCAAGGAGAACGCTGCTGACGTGTACGCGGACGACGAGAACCTCGCGCCGCTCACCCAGGGCTGATCCAGCACCACCACAACCGGAAGGCCGGTCGGGGTTCGCCCCGGCCGGCCTTCCGGCATGCTGGGGGGATGCGCGTGCTCGTGTACTCCGCCACCGCCGGCTACCGGCACGACTCCATCCCGGCGGGCGTCGAGGCCATCCGGTCGTTCGACGGGCTCGAGGTGGAGGCGACCGAGGAGCCCGTCGCGCTCTCCGACCTGACGCCGTACGACGCGGTCGTGTTCCTCTCCATCAGCGGCGACGTGGTGCCGGATGCGGGGCGCACCGAGCTGGAACGGTTCGTCGCCGCGGGCGGTGGCTTCGCGGGCATCCACTCGGCCACCGACGGACCGGAGGACTGGCCCTGGTACGACGAGCTCATCGGCGCGCGATTCGACTCGCACCCCGACCCGAGCACCGAGCGCATCACCGTGGTCGATCGCGACCATCCGTCGACCGCGCACCTGCCCGAGCGGTGGGATCGGCACGACGAGTGGTACGTGTTCGAGCGGGTCGCGCCCGGCAGCCGGGTGCTGCTGCAGCTCCAACCCGATCGACCGCTCGCCTGGGAGCGGCGGGTGGGGCCGGGCCGCAGCTGGTACACCGCGCTGGGGCACGAGGCCGCCGCGTACGACGACCCGGCGTTCCGCGCCCATCTGCTGGGCGGCATCCGGAGCGTGGCATCGACGAGAGGAATCGCATGACCGAGCTCGGAGTGGCCATGATCGGCCACGGATTCATGGGAGCCGCCCACTCGCAGGGCTGGCGCACCGCGCCGCGCGCGTTCGCGCTCGACGCGGAGACGCGCATGCGCGTCGTGGTCGGGCGCGACGCCGATCGCGCCCGCGAGGCGGCGGCGCGGTGGGGGTGGGAGGAGTCGAGCGCCGACTGGCGCGCCGTGCTCGAGCGCGACGACATCCACATCGTCGACATCGTGACGCCCGGGGACTCGCATGCCGAGCTCGCCATCGCGGCGCTGCGGGCCGGCAAGCACGTGCTGCTCGAGAAGCCGCTCGCCAACACGGCGGAGGAGGCCGACGCGATCGCCGCGGCCGCGGCCGACGCGGGCACCGTGACCATGACGGGCTTCGTGTTCCGCAGGGTGCCGGCCGCCACCCTGTTCCAGCGGCTGGTGGCTGAGGGCTTCGTCGGCGAGATCCGGCAGGTGCGCGCCAGCTACCTGCAGGACTGGCTGTCGGATGCCGACGCGCCCTGGGTCTGGCGGCTCGACAAGTCGCTGGCCGGCTCCGGTGCGCTCGGCGACATCGGCGCGCACGCGGTCGACCTGTCGCAGTTCGTGACCGGGATGCTCGTCGCCGAGGTCTCGGGCACGCTGGCGACCCTCGTGCCCGAGCGCTCCGGCCGACCGGTCACCGTCGACGACGTGGCCCTGTTCACGGCGCGGTTCGACTCGGGCGTGCTCGGCGTCTTCGAGGCGACCCGGTTCGCGACCGGGCACCGCAACTCCCTCCGGGTGGAGGTCTCCGGCTCGCGCGGCGCCATCGCGTTCGACCTCGCCGACATGAACGCCCTGCAGGTGTACGACGCGACGGCCCCCGCGGATCGGCGCGGCTTCACGCGCATCGACGTCACCGAGGGGGTGCACCCGTACCTCGAGGGCTGGTGGCCGCCCGGACACGCGCTCGGGTACGAGCACGGGTTCTCGCACCAGGTGAGGGATCTGGTGGACGCGATCGTCGCAGGCGGCAGCGCGGCGCCGGACTTCGCCTCCGGTGCGCAGGTGCAGCGGGTGCTCGATGCGATCGAACGGTCCGCCGGCGACGGGAGCGCCTGGACGCGGGTCTAGGCGGTCGCGGCCTGGTCGTCAGACGCGTTGACGCGTCGAGCGGCGCACCGCGAGCACCGCCGCACCCAGCGCGAGCACGAAGAGGGCCGCCGCCGCGGCCAGCCGGGGTGCACCCTCCCCGGTGAACCCGAGGAACCCCGAGCCTGCCGCTGCGCCGTCGTCCGAGTCGCCGTCGGATGCGTCGGCACCCTCCCACGGCACCTCGGTGAGGAAGACGTCGGACGAGCCGGCGTTGCCGGCGCTCGGCAGCGACCCGAAGGTGATGCCCTGGATCCAGGCGGACGAGGCGCCGTCCGACGACGCGAACAGGTTCGCCTCGTCCCACTCGTCGGCGCCGTCGCGCGCGTCGGTCCCGAACTGCGAGCGGGAGCCGACGGAGCCGGCGTCATCGACCGTCATCGTGAAGACGTCGACGCCGCCGCTGCTCGTGCCCATCCGTCCGTCGGTGTGCCCGACCACCAGATAGCCGTCGGCCCCCGGTACGACGGCTGCGGCCCTGTCGTCGCCGGACGTGCCGTCCTGCGTGACCCAGGTGAGCGCACCGTCGGCACCGAGGCGCGCGACGAAGGCGTCGTTGCCGCCCGCCGACCTCGCCCCGAGCGTGCCGCCGGTGTGCCCGACGGCGATCACCCCCTCGGCGTCGATGGCGAGTCCCGCCACCTGGTCGAACTCCCCGGTGCCGAGCTGGGTGAGCCAGCGCTGCGTTCCCTCGCCGCCGAAGCTCGCGACCCACCCGTCGTAGTCGCCGCTCGAGGTGGCGCCGGGCATGGTCGCTCCGGTCAGGCCCCCGACGAGCACGCCGTCCGCCGTGGCGGCGACGGCGAGCGCCTTGTCCTCGCCCGTGCCGCCCAGTTGACGCAGCCAGCTCACCGATCCGTCGGCTCCGATGCGGGCGACGAAGGCGTCCTTGTCGCCCGCGTTCGTCGCGCCCGGCAGGCTGCCCGAGGTGTACCCCGCTACGTAGGCGCCCCCCTGGCCGTCGGCGGCGATGGCGTAGATCCGATCGGCGGCGCTCGTCGATCCGAACTGCGTCAGGAACCGCTGGTCCCCGTCGGCATCCAGTCCGACCACGAGCGCATCGTCGTTGTCTGCGGGATGGTTCCCGTCGAGGTCGCCCCGCGTGTATCCCGCGATGATGGATCCGCCGTCGACACCGGCGACGATCCCGTACGCGCGATCGTTGGCGGGGCCCCCGACGGACGTCGTCCACCTTCGGTCGCCGTCGCGGGCCTCGACCACGATGTCGAGGCCCCCGGAGCCGCCTTCGCCCCACAGCTGCCCGGCGGCGTTCACCACCTGGACGACGGTGCCGTCGGCCTCCGCGTGGACACCCCCGGCGTAGTCCTGGCCGGCTGTCCCCGACAGCGTGCCGGTGATCGGGGTGGGCGGGGACGTCCGCAGGTACCCGGCCAGGTCGATCATGCCCTCCCGGAAGCCGCGCTCCCACACGCCCCAGTCGTGACCGCCGTCGTACACGCGCAGTTCGGCGGTCGCCCCCGGCACCCGCCTGGCGGCGTTGTACAGGGTCGCCGCCTCGTAATCGAGATCGTGGATAGCGTCCCGGGGATCCGGGTTCGCATACTCGTCGTCACCGACGGCGATGAAGAGGTGCACGGGCAGCGCCGGATCGAGCGCTGCGAATCCGGCGGGGTAGTTGAGCTCGTCGTACCGCTCCGGGACGAACAGCACGTCTCCCACCCCGTAGGCGCCGAACTCCTGCGTCGACGAGCCGCCGACCGGGGTCGCGGGCACGTACACCGCGGGGCTCAGCACGATCGCGGCCGAGAAGACGTCCTGACGCGCCGTGACGTAGCGCAGGGCGCCGGCGCCGCCCATGGAGTAGCCCGCGACGGCGCGCGCGGCGCGGTCGGCGACGGTGCGGTACTGCTGATCGATGTGCTGCACGAGCTCGCTGGTGAACGCCGTCTCGACGGCGACGCCGGGTGTGGTCGCCGGATCATCCCCCGTGTACAGGGAGTCGACGTAGTAGTTGCCTCGGTTGCTCCAGGGTGCGTCGGGCATCACGGCGATGACGGGCGGGATCTCGCCGGCGGCGATGAGCTCGTCGAGGTCGTCCGCGACCTGCTGCCAGGCCGCCTGCGTATCGCCGCGGCCATGCAGGAGGTAGACCGTCGGGTAGCGCGTCGCCGCGGCGGGGTCGTAGCCGTCCGGCAGGTACACCGTGTAGTCGACCGGCCCGCCGATCGCGTCGCTGGCGAACTGCCCGGGCTCGAGCCGGCTCGCGGCGTGCGCGGGCGAGGGCGGCGTCGCGAGCAACCACGTCGCGACCAGCGCGATCACGGCGGTCGTCACCAGGATCCGGCGGAACGGCGTCATCGTCGTACTCCCCATCGAGTCGCGTTCCAGCACGATCGTCGGCGGGCATCCCGCGCTGTAAACGTTTACGGCACGCTAGCCCGGGTGCTGAGGATCGTCAAGCGCCGGGATCAGGCGGTCGCGGCGGCGTACTGCTCGCGGATGACCGGACGGTGGTCGGCTGCGACCGCTCGCGAGGGCACGCTCCACGCCGGTCGCGCGCCGGTGGCGACCCAGGCCGCCTGCGCCGCGGCACCCAGTGCGACGTACTCGGCCGGCTGCGGCACCTCGACGGGCACGTCGAACACCTGGGCGGCGATCGCGGCGACCGCCGGGTTCTGCGCGGCGCCGCCGATGAGCAGGATGCGCCGGGCCTCCACGCCCACGGCGCGCACGGCATCCAGCCCGTCGGCCAGGCCGCACAGCATGCCCTCGACGGCGGCACGCGCCAGGTTCTCCCGCGTCGTCGACGCGAGCGTCAGCCCGCTCAGCGTCGCGGTGGCGTCGGGCAGGTTCGGGGTGCGCTCGCCCTCGAAGTACGGGCGCAGCACGGCGCCCGCGGCCCCGGGCTCGGCCGTCAGCGCGAGCTC
>DATMVL010000237.1:0-6465 GCA_035563175.1 Rhodoglobus sp.
TGTACCGGGTGCCGCGAGGCCTCTCGGTCGTATCGCCGCCCAGCTCCTGCCCCGGCTGCTCGAGCCGGATCGCGCCGTGGGACAACGTGCCCGTGCTGTCGTGGCTGCTGCTGCGCGGCCGGTGCCGCACCTGCAGGATGCGCATCCCGGTCCGGTACCCGCTCGTCGAGGCCGGCACCGCCGCCGCGTTCGCAGTGGTCGCCCTCCGCTTCGTGCCCGGCGTCCTCGACTGGACCGTCGCAGGGACCCTCGCGCTCGCGGCGTTCCTCTACCTCGCCGCGATCACCGTGGCCCTCGCGCTCATCGACCTCGACGTGCGGCGCCTGCCGAACGCGATCGTGCTGCCCGCCTACGCGGTCGGCGCCGCGCTGCTCGTGCCGGCCGCCCTGCTCATGGCCGAGCCGGGCCGGCTGCTGAGCGCGGGGATCGGCGCGGTCGCGCTCGCCGCGTTCTACCTGCTGCTCGCCGTCGCACGGCCCGGCGGCATGGGCATGGGCGACGTGAAGCTGGCCGGCGTGCTCGGCCTCTTCCTCGGATTCCAGGGCTGGGGAGCCCTGGTGGTGGGCGCCTTCGGCGCCTTCGTGCTCGGCGGGGTCTTCTCGCTGGGTCTGGTGCTCGCCCGCAGGGCCGGCCGTGCATCCCGCATCCCGTTCGGGCCGTGGATGCTGGCGGGCGCGTGGGTGGGCATCGCAGCCGGTGAGGCGATCGCCGCCGGTTATCTGTCGTTCATCGGGTTGGGGGACTGATGGGGAACATCGTCGGAGTCGATATCGGGCATCGCAGTCTGCGTGCCGTGGAGCTGCAGAACGCCGACCGGCCGAAGCCGGTGGTGCTGCGCTACCACGAGGTGCCGCTGCCGGAGGGCTCGGTGCGCCGGGGTGAGGTGGTCGATGCGAACACCGTCGCCACCTCGTTCAAGCGGCTGTGGTCCACGGGCGGGTTCTCGACCAAGAACATCGTGCTCGGGATGGGCGGGCCCAGCGTCATCGCCCGCGAGCTGACCGTGCAGCGGATGCCGCTGGACCGCATCCGCGAGGCGCTGCCGTTCCAGGTGCAGGAGCTGCTGCCCATGCCCGCGGCCGACGCGGTGCTCGACTTCTACCCGGTCGCGGAGGCGGCGCCCGTCAACGGCGCCGAGATGGTCACCGGCCTGCTGGTCGCCGCCGCGAAGAGCGCCGTGGGCGCGAACGTCGCCGCGGCCACCGCCGCCGGGCTCAACCCGGTGCGCGTCGACCTCATCCCGTTCGCGATCACCCGCCTGCTGACCCGCAGCGTCGACGCGCGCGAGGTCGTCGCGCTGGTCAACATCGGCGCCGAGACCACCACGGTGACGGTCGTGAAGGGCGGCGTGCCGTACTTCGTGCGCCTCACGCCGGGCGGCGGCGAGGATGTGACCCGGATGCTGCAGTCGCGCCTGGAGATCACCCGCGACCAGGCGGAGCACGTCAAGCACACCCGCGGGCTCGCCACCAGCGACTTCACCGCGGAGGAGCGCCCGGCCATCGAGGTCATGTACGAGGCCGGCAACGAGCTCATCGGCGGCTTGCGCAACACGCTGCAGTACTACGCGAGCATCCAGGGCGCCGAGCGCATCGACCGCATGGTGCTCACCGGGGGTGGAGCGCGGCTGCACAACCTCGCGCGGTTCCTCGGTGACGCCACCGGCATCCAGGTCGCTCCGGCGCAGCCGATGGCCGGCCTGGCCCTGGGCAAGAAGGCGCTCGCGTCGGAGGAGGTCGCCACCGACCTCACCGTCGCCGCCGGACTCGCGATCGGACAGCGCGCGTGAGCCGCCGCACGAAGGACGGGCTGCAGCTCGGCGCCGTCCCCACCATCGACCTCACCCCGCCCGACGTCAAGGCGCGCCGGCAGGGGGCCGGCCTGCGCCGCTCGCTCGTCATGGCGTTCGTCGGCGCGCTCGTCATCGTCGCCGCGGGCTACGGTGCGGCGTTCCTGCGTGCGACGGCCGCGGCCGGCGAGCTGCAGACCGCTCGCGACCGCACGGCGCAGCTGCTCGAGCAGCAGCAGGAGTTCTCGGACGTGATGACCATCGCGTCGCGCACGAAGAAGATCACCCAGACGCGCGAGCAGGTCTCCGCCTCGGAGGTCGTCTGGAAGAAGTTCACCGACCAGCTCGTCGGCGCGCTGCCGGCCGACTCGCAGATCACCTCGATCGTCGCGCAGGGCCGGCTCGTGTCCGACCCGGAGCTCGTGCCGGTGGGCGTGCTGCGCAAGCCGCTGGTGGCATCCGTCACCATCATCGTCGGCACGCCGGGCGTGCCCGACGCCGCCGCCTGGTCGCGCCGCCTCTCGGCGCTGCCCGGGTACGCGGACCACGCCATCACCAACTCGACCCTCACCGAGGGCCGGTACCTGACCACGGTGTCGATCAGCCTCTCGGCCGACGCCCTCGCGGCGCGCTTCGCGCCGGAGGAGGAGCCCCCCGCCGAGGAGGAGCCCGCGGAGCCGCCGGTCGAGGCCGACGGCGCTGACACGGTCGAGGAGGCCGGCGAATGAACGGCAACCGCCTGATGTCCATCGTGCTGGGCATGCTGACCGTGGGCGTGCTCGCACTCGGCTGGTTCCTCGGCATCTCGCCGAAGCTCGCCGAGGCGACCGCCTCCGACACCGAGAAGCAGCTCGTCGAGGCCCAGAACGCCGGGTACGAGGCGCAGCTGGTGCAGCTCGCCTCGGACTTCGACCGCAAGGGCGAGCTGCAGGCCGAGCTCGACAAGCTCGCCGTCGCCATCCCCGCCGGCAACGGCCTCGAGGACTTCCTCGACATGCTGAACGCCTCGGCCGCCGCCACCGGCGTCGCGATCGACACCTTCACCGCCGGCGAGGCCGCTCCGCCCGCCACGGCCGAGGACGGCAGCGTCGACCCGGATGCTCCGCTCATGATCCCGATCACGGTGGCGGTCTCGGGGCCGTTCGAGGGCGTCGTCGCGTTCGGCGAGCTGGTGCAGACCGCGCCACGGCTCGCGGTGATCTCGGCCATGACCGCGACCCGGGCGCCGGAGAAGAGCACCGGCACCCTCACCGGGGCGCTGTACGTCATCCCGACCGAGCCGCTGACGCAGGCCGCGCCGCCCGCCGAGGGCTGACCTCCCGTCTCGCGGGTTCCGCGCTCACTATGCTGACCACGGAACCCGCGAAGGAGATCGCATGACCGAGCCGCAGCCCGCCCCCACCCCGCGCGACACCGCGCCGGTGGACGACGACGCGGTCGTCGAGGCCGAGATCGTCGAGGAGCCGGCGCACACGTCGGCCACCGAACCGGTCGTCGCCACCCCGGTCCCGGATGCGGTGGTCACCGAGGCCGCGCCGGTCGCGCCCCAGCAGCGGGTGGTCTACGTCACCGCCCCGCCCGCGCCCCGCAAGGCGGGCAACCGCGGCTTCGGCGCGCTGCTCGCGGTGGCCTCCGCGGTCGTGTACCTCGTGCTGCTGGCCGTCGTGTTCGCGCTGGTGAGCCTGCCGTACGGCGGGTTCAGCTTCAACTTCCTCGCGGCGCCCACGTTCTACATCCCGGTGCTGTTCTTCGTGATCGGCGCCGTGCTGCTGGCCCTCATCGTCAACCGCGGCGGCTGGCCGGCGCACGTGCTCGGCAGCCTGCTGGTCGGCGTGCTGGTGTACTTCGGCACCACCGGTCTCGTGCTGCTGACCCAGGGCGTGATCATGATGACGCCGGATGCCGCGGCCTCCGCCTTCCGTGCCGGCCTCTCCAACCCGTTCGTGATCGCCTCGGGGCTCCTCGCCCGCGAGGTGTCGCTGTGGACGGGCGCGATCATCGCCCGCCGCGGCCGCACGCTCAAGGCGCGCAACACCGAGGCGCGCGAGGCGTGGCAGCGCGAGGTGGACGAGCAGCGGGCGAAGGCCGAGCGCGGACTGTAGTACGCCCACAGCGGATCGTTTGCACGGCATCCGCCCGGCACCTATGCTTGATCGGGTGTGCGTTTCGTCGCGCTCGTGACGCCTGCCGTCACAGCGCGGGGCGCCTCACCGGGATTCGTCCGACGGACGGCCCCCACGGCATACCCGACACCATGAGCACCGGAATCTCCGGGGCTCGTCGGGTGCGATGCACGAACCATCAACCGCTGTCACCGTGCAGCACAACAAGGAGTTCCGAAGTGCCTACCATCCAGCAGTTGGTGCGGAAGGGCCGCTCGCCGAAGGTCGTCAAGACCAAGGCGCCCGCCCTGAAGGCCAACCCGCAGCAGCGCGGCGTCTGCACGCGCGTGTACACCACCACCCCGAAGAAGCCGAACTCGGCGCTGCGCAAGGTCGCCCGCGTGAAGCTCTCCAACGGCACCGAGGTCACCGCCTACATCCCGGGCGAGGGCCACAACCTGCAGGAGCACTCGATGGTGCTCGTCCGCGGCGGTCGTGTGAAGGACCTGCCCGGCGTGCGCTACAAGATCATCCGGGGTGCGCTCGACACCCAGGCCGTGAAGAACCGCAAGCAGGCTCGCAGCCGCTACGGCGCGAAGATGGACAAGAAGTAATGCCTCGTAAAGGACCCGCGCCCAAGCGCCCCGTCGTCGCAGACCCCGTCTACGGCGCCCCCGTCGTCAGCCAGCTCGTCAACAAGATCCTCCTCGACGGCAAGAAGGGCCTCGCCGAGCGCATCGTCTACGGTGCACTCGAAGGCGTCGCCTCGAAGTCCGGTCAGGATGCGGTGGTCGTGCTGAAGAAGGCGCTCGACAACGTGCGCCCCACCCTCGAGGTCAAGAGCCGCCGCGTCGGCGGTTCGACCTACCAGGTGCCGGTCGAGGTGAAGCCGCACCGCGCGAACACCCTCGCGCTGCGCTGGCTCACCAGCTACGCCAAGGGCCGTCGTGAGAAGACGATGACCGAGCGCCTCACCAACGAGATCCTCGACGCGAGCAACGGCCTCGGCGCCGCTGTGAAGCGCCGTGAGGACACGCACAAGATGGCCGAGTCGAACAAGGCCTTCGCGCACTACCGCTGGTAACAACCCGCTGAGCGGGCCTGCCGGTACCGACCCGGCGCCGGCAGGCCCGAACACCGAACCCCAAAGTAAGGAACCCCGTGGCACAGGACGTGCTCACCGACCTCAAGAAGGTCCGCAACTTCGGCATCATGGCGCACATCGATGCCGGCAAGACCACCACCACCGAGCGGATCCTGTTCTACACCGGCGTCAACCACAAGATCGGCGAGGTGCACGATGGCGCCGCGACGATGGACTGGATGGCGCAGGAGCAGGAGCGCGGCATCACCATCACCTCCGCGGCGACCACCTGCTTCTGGGAGGGCTACCAGCTCAACATCATCGACACCCCCGGTCACGTCGACTTCACCGTCGAGGTGGAGCGCAACCTGCGCGTGCTCGACGGCGCCGTCGCGGTGTTCGACGGCAAGGAGGGCGTGGAGCCCCAGTCCGAGACCGTGTGGCGTCAGGCCGACAAGTACGACGTGCCGCGCATCTGCTTCGTCAACAAGATGGACAAGCTCGGCGCCGACTTCTACTTCACGGTCGAGACCATCATCAAGCGCCTCGGCGCCAAGCCGCTGGTCATGCAGCTGCCGATCGGTGCGGAGTCGTCGTTCGTCGGCGTCATCGACCTGGTCTACATGCGTGCACTGGTCTGGCCCGGCGACGCCAAGGGCGACGTGACCATGGGCGCCAAGTACGAGGTCCAGGAGATCCCGGCCGACCTGCAGGAGCGCGCGGAGGAGTACCGCCAGGCGCTGCTCGAGGCCGTCGCCGAGACCGACGACGCCCTGCTGGAGAAGTTCTTCGCAGGCGAGGAGATCACCCCCGACGAGATCAAGGCGGCGGTGCGCAAGCTCACCATCGCCAGCGAGGTCTACCCGGTGTTCTGCGGTTCCGCGTTCAAGAACCGCGGCGTGCAGCCGATGCTCGACGCGGTCGTGGACTACCTGCCGTCGCCGCTGGACATGCCGGCGATCGAGGGTCACGACGTGCGCGACGAGGAGAAGGTCGTCGAGCGTCACGCTGACGCGAACGAGCCGTTCTCGGCGCTCGCGTTCAAGATCATGACGCACCCGTTCTTCGGCCGCCTCACCTACATCCGCGTGTACTCGGGCAAGCTCGAGTCCGGCGGCCAGATCGTCAACTCGACGAAGGGCAAGAAGGAGCGCATCGGGAAGATCTTCCAGATGCACGCCAACAAGGAGAATCCGGTCGACGGCGTCACCGCCGGTCACATCTACGCGGTGATCGGCCTCAAGGACACCACCACCGGTGACACCCTGAGCGACGCGGCCAACCAGGTCATCCTCGAGTCGATGACCTTCCCGGAGCCCGTCATCGAGGTCGCCATCGAGCCGAAGACGAAGGCCGACCAGGAGAAGCTGGGCACCGCGATCCAGAAGCTGGCCGAAGAGGACCCGACGTTCCGCACCGAGCAGAACCAGGAGACCGGCCAGACCATCATCAAGGGCATGGGCGAGCTCCACCTCGACATCCTGGTCGAC
>DATMVL010000238.1:0-5976 GCA_035563175.1 Rhodoglobus sp.
CTTCACGATGGTGGATTGGCTGTACCGCTTCGGCGACCGGGAGCCGGACCACTGGTTCCTGCGCTTTGGCCTCGTGGACCTCGTGCGCGGTGCCGACCTCAGCCTCGAGCGGGTGAAGAACAGCACGTTCGACGACTTCCGTGCCTTGGCATCGAGCGCGCACGAACGCTGAAGCCGCCCTGTGGACAACCGGCGACGCGCATCGGTCACCGGTCGCACACTGAGGTCATGCGACGGATGCTCGACCGCCTCGCCGACGACCGAGGCGACGTACCAGGGTGGGTGCTCATCACACTGATGACCGCAGGCTTGGTCATCATTATCTGGGGCCTCGCCGGCCCTGCCCTCGGCTCGGTGTTCCAGCAGGCCATCGAACGCGTCACCGGGTTCTGAGTCCGATGCGCGACGACCGCGGCTCGGCGCCGGCCGAGTTCGTGATGGTCGCCGGGTTGCTGACGCTGCTGGTGCTGAGCGTCATCCAGCTCGGGCTGGTGCTGCTGGTGCGCAACACGGTGCTCGACGCGGCATCCGAGGGCGCGAGGTTCGGCGCGCTCGCCGACAACGGACCGGCCGACGGTGCGGCGCGCACGGCCGATCTGCTCGCCGGCGCCCTCGGCCCCGCGTACGCGGACGACATCAGCGTCGCCACCGTCGACTACCTCGGGCATCCGGCGGTCGAGGTGACCGTGCGCGCACCCCTGCCGCTCGTGGGGCTCGTCGGCCTGCCCGAGGCGCTGGAGGTGAGCGGCCATGCGGCCATCGAGACGCTGGACTGACGATGAGGGCTCGGCATCGCTCGAGTTCATCACCGCCGGGCTGGTGCTGCTCGTTCCGCTCGTCTACCTCGTGCTCGCCGTGGCGGCGATCCAGGGCGGCGCGCTCGCTGTGGAGGGCGCCGCGCGCCAGGCTGCGCGCGTCTTCGTCGAGGCCGCTGACGAGACCGCGGGGGAGGCGGCAGCCGTCCGCGCCCTCGACGTCGCGCTCGCCGACCACGGACTCGCCGCGGCGGACGCCGCCATCGCGATCCAATGCAGCGCCGACCCCTGCCACACCCGCCGCGAACTGGTCACCGTGCGCATCGAGCTCACGGTGCCGTTGCCGTTGGTGCCGCCCGCGCTGCAGGGCTCCTTCCCGGTCGCGGTGCCGCTGAGCGCCGAGGCGACGCAGCAGGTCTCCCGGTTCTGGAGCGGCGGATGAGGCGCCTCCGCGACGACGACGGCTCGATGCTGCCGCTCACCATCTTCTTCGGATTCCTGTCGCTCGTCCTCGTCCTGCTCGTGGTCGCCGCCACCTCGCTCTACCTGGAGCGCAAACGGCTCTTCACCCTCGCCGACGGCGCCGCCCTGGTCGGCGCCGAGGCGTTCGAGCTGGCCGATGTGACCGCGACGCCCGACGGGGTACGGGCGCAGCTGCGGTCGGGGGATGTCGCCGCAGCCGTCGCCGACTACGTCGCGCAGCATCCGGCCGACTTCGACGCGCTCGCCATCCGGCACGCCGGCAGCGATGACAGGCGCAGCGCCACCGTCACCCTCTCGGCGATCTGGCATCCGCCCATCCTGAGCCCGCTGGTGCCCGCCGGCGTGCCGATCGAGGTGACGGCGGTCGCGCGCTCGGTGTTCTCCTGACAGGCTGTGAACGTGACCGACCGATACGACGTCGCAGTGATCGGGGCCGGCCCGGCCGGCACAGCGGCGGCCCTGCGCGCCGCGGAGCTCGGCGCCAAGGTGGTGGTGCTCGAAGCCGCCGAACCCGGCGGCACGTGTGTGAACACCGGCTGCGTGCCCACCCGCGTGCTGGCGAAGACGGCCCGCCTCATCCGCGACGCCCGCGCCGCAGGCGAGTACGGCATCCGGATCTCCGACCCGCAGCTCGACTGGCCGGCCGTCGTCGCTCGGGTGCGGGAGCGCCGGGATGCCGTGCGATCGATCAAGCGCGAGGCGGTGCGCTTCGAGCAGGCCGGTGTCGATCTCGTGCGCGAGGGGCGCGCACGGTTCGTGGACGACTCGACCCTGCAGCTCGACAGCGGCCGCACCATCACCGCGGGCTCCGTCATCATCGCGGTCGGCGGGCACTCCCGCCGCCTGCCCATCCCCGGCGCCGAGCTCGCCACCGTGCCCGAGCACGTGCTCGATCTGCCCGAGCTGCCGCGACGGGTGGCGGTGATCGGTGCCGGCAACACGGGTGCGCAGCTCGTCACGATCCTGTCGTCGTTCGGCTCGCAGGTGACCCTTCTCGAGGTCGCCCCGCGGGTGCTGATGCCCGCCGACGATGCGGTGTCGGAGCTCGTCGCGGCGTCGTTCACCGAGCAGGGCGTCGACCTCCACGTCGGCATCGAGACCGTCGAGTCGCTGCAGCAGACCGACAGGGGTATCGAGCTGCGCTGGCGCGAGGGCGGCGAGGCGACGACCTCCGAGTTCGACGCCGTCGTCATGGCCACCGGCTGGCCCGCCGACGTCGACGACCTGGGGCTCGCCGGCGCCGGCATCGAGACCGAGCGCTCGTTCATCCCCGTCGACCGGTACTTCCGCACCCGGGTGCCGCACATCTTCGCCATCGGCGACTCGAACGGCCGCGACCTGCTGGTGCAGGGCGCTCAGACCGAGGGTGAGGCCGCGGCCGAGAACGCCGTGCTCGGCACCAACCGCGCCATGCCGCAGCAGCTGCTGCCCGCAGGCGGGTTCACCGACCCGGACTACGCCGACGTCGGCTTCACCGAGACGCAGGCCCGGGAGCGCGACCCGCAGTGCGTCGTGGCGACCGTGCGGTACGCCGACCTCGACCGTGCCGTCATCGACCACCGGGAGCACGGCTTCCTCAAGCTCATCGCCGATCGGCACCGCCGGCTGATCCTCGGGGCGCACGCCGCCGGCGAGAACGCGGTGGAGGTGGTGCAGGCGGTGACGACGGCCATGGCGGCCGGCGCGGAGGTCTCGACCCTGGCGTCCGTGCGTTTCGCCTACCCGACCTACAGCGCCATCATCGGCATCGCCGCCCGCGCGCTGCTGCAGGAGCCGGCGCGCGACGCGGAGCTGAACTGATCCGCCGGTAGTCTGCGAGCATGCTGACGGTGGCCGCGACGCTCTGGCGGGCGTTCGCGCGGTGCTGGCCGGCGCTGGCCGCCTGGTATCTCGGCGGACTCGTGGTGCGCGCGGCAGTGATCGAGATCGCGGCGCCCATCGGTCCCGAGGTGCCGCTGCTCGGCCTGCTGCTCGTGCCGCTGGCCGTGCTGGCCCGGCTCGTGAGCTACGTGGGCATGTTCCTCGTGCTGCGGGACGGGTTGCGGTACGTGCGTCCCGAACGCGACGACCTGACCTTCCGCGAGCAGGCCCGGGAGTACCTCTCCGTGCTCACCGCGACCATCGCGCCGTTCTTCACCCTCTACGCTCTGCTCGGGCTGCTGCAGGAGGACCTGGAAGACTACGCGTCGTCCGCGATCCGGTACGGCCTGTTCTCTGAGAACCCGTCGATCATCGACGTCGGCGGGGGCCCCGAGGTGCTGCTGGTCGTCGTGATCGCCTTCGGCGGCACGCAGCTGCTGAAGGTGCTGCGCAGCCGCACCCCTCGCTGGGTCGAGGTCGTCGCCGTGTACCTCGAGGCGACCTGGGTGTTCGTCGCCCTCACGGCGATCACCGGCCTGTTCGGCCCCATCGTCGAGTGGATCGCGCAGCGCCAGGTGGTGCAGGCGGTGTCGCAGGCGCAGGAGTTCGTCATCGGGCTGTGGCAGCCCATCCGGGTGTTCGTCGATTCGCTCGGCTGGGTGGTGCCGGTGCTCGCCCAGGTGGTGCTGCTGCCGCTGGCGTGGTTGCTGATCACCGGCATCGTGCTGGTCAAGGCGCTGCCGACCGTGCAGGAGGAGCGGCTCGGGATGCCCGTGCGCCTGCGAGTGCGCATGCGGCTCGCCGCGCAGACCGTGCCGGCGGCCGTGCGTGTCGCGAGCCCGCTCATCACCGACACCTGGGACGAGACCGGCCGCCCGGCCGCGTTCGTCGGCCGGATCATCGCCGGCGCGGGCCTGGGCGCGATCGCGGTGCTCGCCGGCTGCCACGGCCTGCTCTACGCGGCGGGTCAGTGGCTGCAGCGCGGGAGCTACTGGCTGCTCGGCCCGCACGAGTCGTCGTTCTGGTTCACCTGGGATCCGCTGATCGATGCGGTGGTCGCCCTGCTCACCGAGCCGTTGCGCATCGCGCTGCTCGCCGTGGTCTTCGACGCGGCGCTCGGACGGTGGCTCCGGCGTCGGGGAGGGACGCCGCCGGTCAGCGCAGCGGTAGTCGCAGCACCGATCGCGCGCCCTCCGACGTCACCGTGAGCTCGAGCACCGAGTCCGGGTAGGTGCCGACCGGGGTGAGGAACACCGTCTCGAGCTCGATCGTCTCGCCGGCGTCGAGCGAGCAGGCGATCGCCGTGTCGTCGCCGTATCCGTAGCCGAATCGCTCCGGCGCGCTCAGCGACGGCCACGTGCGACGCGCCTCTCCGCTGCCGGTGGTGAGGTCGGGGGTGCACGACACGTCGCGGTCGGCGCTGATCTCGGTCAGCGTCGCGACGAGCGCGAGACCGATCGGGATGCCGTTGCCGCCTTCGCCGTCGCCCTCGCCCACGAACTCGGCGCTGTCCACCACGCGTGCGGACAGGCCGTCGGACTCGGCGGGCTCGTCGGGCCCCGCGGCGGTCACCGGTTCGGTCACGCGGCCCGCCCGGTCGAGCAGCTCGACGCCGGAGAGCACGAAGACGCCCACCGGTGCGAGCACCGCGAGGGTGATCAGCGCCACGCCGTTCCGGCGCATCCACCGCTTCATGATCCGGCCCCCGGCGAGACGACCACCGGCGGCTCGACGGACACCTCGTCCGACGTCTCGAGCTCTCGCAGGTCGAGCGAGATCACCGGCACGCTGTCGAGCCGATCGTCGATGGTGGTCCGCAGCACCAGTCGCGCGGTGCCGGCCTCGATCGCCGCCTCCGGCAGCTCGAAGACGAGCGAGCCGCGCATCGGCACGTCGGAACCGTACGGCAGCGTGAGCAGCGCCGTATCGTCGGCGATCGGCGACGTGCGGTAGTCGGATCCGTCGATCTGCACCTCGGTCTGCGACAGCGAGAGCCAGCCCTGCGCCGCTGTGAGCTCGACGTCCACCACGAGCCATACGCCAGGGGAGTCGATCGGCGCGTCGGCTCCGTCGGCGATCAGCAGTTCGCTCCCGGCGCGCGCACCGAGCACCTCGGCGGTGAGCACGCGGCCCTCGACCGCCTCGCCCGGCGCGCCCCACACGGCGAAGGGATCGACGACGTTCGTGCCGTTCGGGGCCGTGCCGACCGCGATCACGCCGACGACCAGTGCGACGACGCTCAGCAGGATGCGCGGCCGGCGGCTCACGGAGCCTCGCCGACCGTCGTGTCGAGCTTGGCCACCACGACGGGGGCGGTCTTCGCATCCCGATAGCGCGGATCCTCCGGCGCGTCGTACCGCTCGAACACCCCGATGCGGATGTCGTCGCCCACCGCGACGTCGCCGCGCGTCACCTGCCATGACATGGCGACCTCGGTGGGGAGCCCGGGCTGCAGGAACTGCACCTGCGTGCCGTTGCGCGGGTCGGTCGCTCCGTCGGGCGCGGTGAACTCGTCGACGACGTCGCCGAGCACGATCCGCACGGAATTCGACAGGAACAGGGTCGGCGTCGTCGTGCTGTTCGTCACCGTCAGGTTCACGACCACGTAATCGTGCTCCTCGTCGTCATATTCGCTGCTCGGACGCTCGCGGCTCAGCACCACCCCGTCGACGACGGTCGTGATCTCGTTGCCGACGTGCTCCTCGCCGAGCCGCAGCTCCGGCAGCTGCTGCACCGGCACCTCCGCGAACCCGCCGAGTGCGGCGACGATGCCGGTCGCGGCGATCACCGCACCGGACGTCCACAGCCACCACGGCATCCGCCGCAGCCGGGGCGCGATCGGGCCGCTCATGCCCACACCCTAACGGCCGCCCGGGAT
>DATMVL010000239.1:0-3124 GCA_035563175.1 Rhodoglobus sp.
ATCCGAGACCCACGATGGCGATCGGTTCGTCGCGGCGCTGCTCGAGCGCCACGATCTTCGCTTCTGCCTGCTCGAGCGCGCGAAGAACCCGATTCAGTGTAGTCAAGGACACTCCCGTATTCGCAAGCGCAGCTATCGACAGGATGGATCTTTCGCTGGCACGACTAGCATGTTCTTAACATTTCGGCAATAGGTGATAGTCCGGCAACCAGGCCATAACCTGGAAGCCAGCACTTGTCAGGTTCGGATGTGCTGTGCTAAACACTCGCGTCGGAGCGCCATGTCGAGTCGGTTTTCTGGCTGCGTGCTCCGGCGCGATCCCGTGCGTGTCTTCGACAGGAGCTGCCAAATGGGAGCTACGCCCGTTTCCCTCGTTTCGAGAGTTGCCCGGCGCGGCTTCGTCGCACCGGCCGCCCTCGTCATCCCAGCGACCGCGAAATGACAGCCTCCGCGCCAGACGGGTCGCAACAACAACGCGCGCTGCTCGAGCGCGCCACCGTCACCATCAAGAAGCTCCGGGCCGAGAACGCCCAGATCCGAGCCGCCCAGAAGGAGCCGATCGCCATCATCGGGATGGCCTGTCGCTTCCCCGGCGGGGCGAACGATCCGGAGTCGTACTGGCGCCTGCTCGCCGATGGCGTGGATGCGATCCGCGAGATCCCCCAGGAGAGGTGGCCGGCGAGCGAGATCGACGTCAACGAGCTTCCGGCGCTGCGCTGGGCCGGGCTCATCGACTCGGTCGACGGCTTCGACGCCGAGTTCTTCGGCATCACCCCGCGCGAGGCCGCGCAGCTCGATCCGCAGCAGCGCCTCCTCCTCGAGGTGAGCTGGGAGGCGCTGGAGAACGCCCTGCAGCCCGCCGATCGTCTGGTCCAGCACCCGGTGGGGGTCTTCGTCGGCATCGCCTCCTCTGATTACCAGCACCACGTGCTCGCCCTGCCGCCGGAGGAGCAAAACGGTTACTCGGCCACCGGCAACATGCCCAGCGTCGCGGCCGGGCGCATCGCCTACACGCTCGGCCTGCAGGGCCCGTGCGCCGCCGTGGACACCGCGTGCTCGTCGTCGCTGGTCGCGCTCCACCTCGCCTGCCAGAGCCTCCGCAGTGGCGAGAGCGCGCTGGCCCTCGCCGGTGGCGTCAACCTGCTCCTGTCGCCGACCTGGATGCGCATGGTGGGGCTGACCCAGTCGCTGTCGCCCGATGGGCGGTGCCGCACGTTCGACGCGCGCGCCAACGGCTTCGTCCGCGGCGAAGGCTGCGGTGTCGTCGTGCTCAAGCGCCTCTCGGACGCCCAGCGCGATGGCGATCACGTCTGGGCACTCCTCCGCGGCTCGTCGATCAACCACGACGGCCGCTCCGGTGGGCTGACCGTGCCCAACGTGCTGTCGCAAGAAGCGACCTTGCGCAAGGCGCTGGACAGTGCCGAGGTCGCGGCGGGTGACATCGGATATGTCGAGGCCCACGGCACCGGTACCCCCATCGGCGATCCGATCGAGCTCGAGGCGCTCAAGAGCGTGCTCGGGCGGGACCGAGGCGACGAGCGCCGCTGCGTCGTCGGATCGGTCAAGACCAACATCGGCCACCTGGAGGCGGCCGCCGGCATCGCCGGGCTCATCAAGGTCGTGCTGGCGCTCGGCCAGGAGACCATCCCCGCGCACCTGCACTTTCGCGGGCTGAACCCGCGCGTCTCGCTTGAGCAGACCGCCCTGGTCATCGGCGCCGAGGCCCGCCCGTGGCCCGCTGGCGAGGTGCCGCGCCGGGCCGTCGTCAGCTCGTTCGGGATCAGCGGGACCAATGCTGGCGTCGTGGTCGAGGAGGCGCCACCGCGCCCCCCGGGCGGGGCCGCGCCGCGACCGCCCGCCGACGTGGGCATCCCGGGCGAGTTCTTGCTTCCACTGTCGGCGCGCAGTCCCGAGGCACTTCGCGCGTTGGCGCTCGCGCATGCCCGGCGATTGGGCGAACCCGCGAGCCAAACTTCGCTCGAGCAGCACGTCCATCTGGCGAGCACGCGGCGCGTCCATCACCCGATCCGCCAGGGCTTCGTTGGCGGCACTCGCGCCGAGCTCGTCGAGAGCTTGATGGCGTTCGCTGGCCAGCCCGAGCTGCCGGTGGCGGCGACGATCAAGGCCCCGCGCATCGCCATGATCTTTCCGGGCCAGGGCTCGCAGTGGCTGGGGATGGGCAGGGAGCTGCGGGCGCGCGAGCCGGTGTTCCGGGATGCCCTGGCCGAGTTCGACGCCGCGATCCGGAAGGTGGCCGGCTGGTCGGTGCTCGATGAGCTGTTCGCCGAGGCCGAGCGAGCCCGACTCGATCAGGTCGACGTCATCCAGCCCTGCATCGTCGCGATCCAGATCGCCCTGGCGGCGCTGTGGCGATCGTGGGGAGTGGAGCCGGCGGTGGTGGTCGGCCAGAGCATGGGCGAGGTGAGCGCGGCCTACGTCGCCGGCGCGCTCGGCCTCGAGGACGCGGCGCGGGTCATCACGGCGCGCAGCCGCCTCGTCAAGCAGCTGCGCGGCGGTGCGATGGCCAGCGTCGAGCTGCCGGCCAGCGAGCTCGAGGGGGCGCTCGGCGAGGGGCTCGGGGTGGCCGCCATCAACGGGCCGACCTCGACCCTGGTGGCCGGGCGATCCGATGCCATTGAGCGGCTGGTCACCGAGATGGCCGGCAGGGGTGTGTTCTGCCGCAAGGTGAAAGTGGACTACGCCTCGCACAGCCCCGAGGTCGAGCCGTTGCGAGTGCAGCTCCTCGAGGCGCTGTCGTCGGTGCGCGGCCAGCCGCCCGCGCTCGCCTTCCGCTCGACGGTCCACCGAGGCTGGGTGGGTGCCGGCGACCTCGGCCCCGAGTACTGGTACCAGAATCTCCGCGAGCCGGTGCAGCTGTTCCCGGTCCTCGAGGAGCTGCTGATCAATGACGGGATCGACGTCCTCCTCGAGGTCAGCCCGCACCCCATCCTCGGCCCGGTGCTGCAGGCCGCATCCGCCCACGCCGGCCGCGACGCGGCGGTCTTCGCGTCGCTGCGCCGCGAGCAAGCGGAGCAGAAGACGCTCCTGCTCACCCTGGCCGCGCTCTACGCCCGCGGCCAGGCCGTCGCCTTCGAGCGCGTGGGCGCGAAAGGAGCGGTTCCTT
>DATMVL010000240.1:0-2642 GCA_035563175.1 Rhodoglobus sp.
CGAGGATCGCGCGTAGAGCCGGGCGCGGCCCTGCATCGTCTCGCTCGACTTCACGACGACCGGCAGGTTCTCGACCACGAGCGGACCGAGCCGCCGTCCCCGCCAGACCGCCGCGGCGACCGCGGCGAGCACGAGCAGCCCGATCGAGGGCAGCACCCACGGCGGAGTGATGTCGCCGAGGCTCGGCGGGGCGTCGTCCCCGAGATCCTCGACGGTGGGCAGGTACCAGACGAGCGTGTCCTCCGCGCCGAGCAGGTTGAGCGCGAGGGCGGCGTTGCCCTCGCGGGTGATGAACTCGTTGGTGAGGGCGTCCGGGATGCCGAGCACGGTGAGTCCGCCGGGGAGTGCGACCAGGCCGTAGCGCTCCGGATCCTGCTCGGCGAAGCAGCCGACGGCATCCGGCTCGTCGATGATCCGGTACGCGGTGCCCTCGGCCGCGATCGTGCCCGCGCGGTCGGCGGCCGGCACGTCGCAGTCGGCTCGCAGCGTGCCCTCGACATCGCCGGTCGGGGCGAGACCCGGCGCGAGCGTCTGCAGCTGGGTGAACGAGGGGTCGACCAGCACGACCGTGCCGGCCAGCTCCGTGGCCTGCCGCAGCTTCGCGTCGTCGAGGATCAGGGCCGGGTCGTAGAGCAGCAGTGTGGCGTCGTCCGCGTCGCCGACCGCATCCTCGGTGTCGGCGAGCGACCCGGTGACGACCACGTCGACGCCCTGGTCGCGCAGCACCTCGACGAGCGCCATGGCGCCGGCGGGGGCGGGGTTGTCGGCCTCGAGGTACTGCCCGTCCTGCGCGGTGCCGGTGACCAGGATGCCCGCCAGGGCGATGAGCATCGCCACGACGACCGCACCGACCCAGAACGACCAGCGACGGGCGGTGCGCCGCAGCGTGGGGGTGACGACCCGCTGCGCCGGGGGAGCGGCGGTCATGCCGGAGCCGCCTGCAGCCGCGGCCGGGCGGTGCGCAGCCGGGATTCCAGCGCGGCGAGCTCCGCGTAGCGCTCCGGCGTGCCGGGGCGGCCGAGGTAGCGCACGTCGTCGAACGAGACCGCGGCGGCCGCGAGGTCGGTCGCGGCATCCGGGAACACCCGCCCGGCGTGCTCGGCGAAGCCGTAGGCCGTGGTGCCGGGCGTCGTGCTCACCAGCCCCCGCTCGGCGAGTCCGCGCGCCAGCGCCCGGAATATCTCGGCGGTGGCGAGTGCGTGGTCGCCCGCGGCGGCTGCCGCCTGCGCCGCGCGGCGCATCGCCTCGGCGTCGCGGTCGTCGTCGTCGCCGAACAGCGTGCCGGCGACCGCGCTGCGCCGGTTGAACCGCGGCAGCCCGAAGATGAGGAACGCCACGACCACCACCGCGGCGACGAGCACCAGCACGATGGTCAGCCCGAACGCGGGCGGGCCCTCGACGTCGGCGAGCTGCAGCGACGCGAACCAGTCGCGGATCGCCTGGGAGATGCGGTCGAAGAGCGTCGGCTGCGCCGCCTGGTACTCGGGCTTGGCCAGCTCGTCGATGAGCCAGTCGCGCGCCTCCGGCGGTTCGGGGTCGACCGGCACGTCGAACGGCAGGACGGTCACGACCAGGGCGCTCCGGGAGCGGGGGCGGCGGTGGCGCCGCCGGCTCTCACGAGGTACGGGTCGGTCACCGACGTGTCGCCGGCCTGACGGGCCTCGACGAAGCGGTTGAGCTCGAGGTCGAGGCCCTCCTTCCGCATCCGCAGATCGATGTAGAGCAGCGCCGGTGTCGCCGACTGCACCACCGCGGCGAGCGCGCCGAAGACGACGCTGAGCAGCAGCAGCAGGACGTAGGTCACGATGAAGGTGGCGATGAGCGCGCCCTCGTCGCCGGTCGGGTTGATGAGCACCCCGCCGATGCCGAACACGAACGAGAACGGCGCGCTGACGATGCTGGCCGCGGTCTGCAGGATGACGGCGACCAGCAGCAGGATGCCGAGCGTCTTCCAGAACGATCCGTTCGTCAGCGACCAGGATCGGGCGATCGCCTGCCGCAGCGTCACCCGCTCGAGCATGAGCACGCTCGGCACCATCGCGAGCTTCGTCGACAGCCAGGCGTACAGCACGACCAGACCCAGGCCGAGCAGGATGCCCAGCAGCACACCGATCACCGCACCGGCCGCGCCGCCCACCACCGCGATGAGGGCGATCAGCCCGGCGACGATCGCGATGGAGAGGATGATGGCGCCGGTCAGCAGCAGCGTCCAGCCGATCAGGGCGCCGATGCGGCCCTTCGCGCCCGCGAACAGGCCGCGCAGCGTCAGCTTCTCGCCGAGCGTGCCACGCGCCACCTCGAGGGCGACGATGCCCTGCAGCAGCGCCGTGCCGATGATGGCGAGCGCGACCGGGATGAGCGCCGAGACCAGGGTGAGCCCGCCGGCGCCCGCGGCGATCGCGTCCGCATCCGCGCCGGTCGCGCTCGCCACCCGCGAGAAGGCGAGGAAGCCCACCACCGCGACCACGCCGAGGCCGAGGATGTAGGTGGCGCCGGAGACCAGCAGCGACAGGCCGAAGGTGGGGCGCGGGTTGCGCCGCAGCACCTGGAACGAGGCGCCGAGGATGGTGCCGAGCGTCAGCGGACGCAGCGGGATGAGCCCGGGCCTCGGCGGCGGCGTCCACCCGGCCTGCGGGCCGGGT
>DATMVL010000241.1:0-3481 GCA_035563175.1 Rhodoglobus sp.
CAGCGAGCTCATCACCCCGGTGCCCACCGCGCAGCAGCTGGTCTGCCCGGGCGGCGTGCTGCGGCTGAGCGACGAGACCGGCCAGGGCGCCACCACGGCGTCGTCGCTCGGCTCGCCGCGCACCGACTACGCCGCAGACCGAGGGGCGGTGGATGCGGCCGCCTTCACCGCGTCGGATGCCGGCACTGCCGGTGGGGCCGACGCGCCCACGCTGGTGAGCACCCCGCCGTCCGACGACGGCGAGACCGCACCGCCCATGCTCAGCGGCGCCCAGGTGCAGGCCGTCGACGAGGGCGACTTCGTGGGCCTGGCCGCCGCCGACTGCGCCGTGCCCACCGGCGACATCTGGCTGGTCGGCGGCTCCACCACGGTCGGCCGCACCACGCTGCTCACGCTGGCGAACCCGTCCGAGGTGCCGGCGACCGTCGATCTCGAGCTGTTCGGCGACTTCGGCCCGATCGCCGCCCCCGGCACCCGCGGCATCGTCGTCGCGCCCGGCGGGCAGCGGGTGCTGTCGCTCGCCGGATTCCAGCCCGACCTCGCCGCGCCCGTCGTGCACGTCACCAGCACCGGCGGGCAGGTGGTGGCCAACCTGCAGCAGAGCATCGTGCGCGGGCTGCAGCCCGGCGGCGTGGACATCCTGTCCGGCTCCTCAGTCGGCACCGAGCTCGTGATCCCCGGCCTCGTCATCGCGCCCACCGAGCCGGTGCTCGCGCTGCAGGGCCGCGGCGAGGGGTACGCCGACCTCGCGCCCGCGCTGCGGCTGTTCGCGCCCGGGGAGGCCGACGTGCCGGTGACGATCAGCGTCATCCCCGAGGACGGCGCGCAGACCGGCACCTCGTTCGAGCTCGAGCTCAGCGGATCCCGGGTCACCGACGTGCCGATCGACTCGCTGGCCGCCGGCAGCTACACCGTGCAGGTGGACGCCGGGAGCCCGATCGTCGCCGCCGCGCGCTCGAGCTCCGCCGCGGGCGAGCTCAGCGACCTCGCCTGGGCGGCCGCCGCGCCGGTGCTGCAGGACCGTGCGCAGGTGACCGTCGCAGACGGCCCGAACCCGCGGCTGCACCTCGCCAACCCCGGCGAAGACGAGCTCGTCGTCACCGTCGGCGACCAGTCCGTCACCGTCGGCGCCGGAACCGCCGTGCAGGTGCCGGTGGATGCCGGGCGCACCTACCAGCTGACCGCCGACGGCGCGCTGATGGCGGCCGTCACCCTCGGGCAGGATGCCCAGCTCGCGCACTACCCGGTGCACCCGCCCGGCGCCGCCTCGGCACCGATCCGCGTCTACAGGTGACGGAAGCGCTCCGGCGCCAGATCCCACGGGTCCTTGCCGAGCAGCTCGGCGACCGCACGGAACACGCAGCTCTCCACCAGCATCCGCCGGTGCAGGTCGTCGTCGCGGTGCAGCTTCGCGAGCCGCTCGATCGGCATGCGGTACATGATGACGCGGCGTTCGCGGCGCAGCACCCGCCAGCGCTCGACATCCTCGCGAGCGGGCGGCGCGGGCATCCCGGCGATCTCGAACGAGACGTCGGCGAGCTCGTCGGGCCACAGCTCCTTGAGGTACTCGACCGTCGAGGCGACCGACATCTCGAACGCGTCCGCGCGGCTGCGCAGCGGAGGCAGATGGGGCCCCGCGACCGACGCCCGGATGCCCCGGCCGTGCCGGTCGCGCCACCTCCGCCGGGCAGAGGCCCGGGTCGTGTTCCTGCCGCGCGCCACGCCTCGATCCTACCGGCGAGGCTTCCGCGATACCCGTGAGGGCGGGCCTATGCTGACGCCGATGATCGGTCGGGTGTGCAGCAAGGTCGCCTGCGGAGCGGAGGCGACGTCGACGCTGACCTATGTCTACGCCGACTCGATGGTCGTGCTCGGCCCGCTGGCGTACGTCGCGGAGCCGCACTCGTACGACCTCTGCGACCGGCACGCCGAGCGGCTGTCGGCCCCGCAGGGCTGGCAGGTCGTGCGGCACATGCTGATGGGGCGCGAGTCGGCGTAACCTGCGGCCCGGTGGGCGACAATGGATGCATGACCGCCGTCAGCACCACCGCCCTCCCGTTCAAGGTCCGCGATCTCTCGCTCGCCGAGTCCGGTCGGCACCAGATCCGCCTCGCCGAGCACGAGATGCCGGGCCTCATGGCCCTGCGCGAGGAGTTCGGCCCGACCCAGCCGCTGAAGGGCGCCCGCATCGCCGGGTCGCTGCACATGACCGTGCAGACCGCGGTGCTCATCGAGACCCTGGTCGCGCTCGGCGCGCAGGTGCGCTGGGCCAGCTGCAACATCTTCTCCACGCAGGATGAGGCCGCCGCCGCGATCGCGGTCGGCCCGGCCGGCACCGCCGACGCGCCCGCCGGCGTGCCCGTCTTCGCCTGGAAGGGCGAGACCCTCGAGGAGTACTGGTGGGCGACCAGCCAGATCTTCGACTGGAGCGCCGAAGGCTTCGACGGCCCGAACATGATCCTCGACGACGGCGGTGACGCCACCCTGCTGGTGCACAAGGGCCGCGAGTTCGAGCAGGCCGGCGCGGTTCCGGATGTCCGGGACGGCGACAGCGCGGAATGGCGCGTCATCCTCGACGTGCTCCGCGCCTCGCTCGCCACGTCACCGGACCGCTGGACCCGCATCGGCGACGGCATCCTCGGCGTCACCGAGGAGACCACCACCGGCGTGCACCGTCTGTACGAGCTCGCCCGCACCGGCGAGCTGCTGTTCCCCGCGATCAACGTCAACGACTCGGTGACGAAGTCGAAGTTCGACAACAAGTACGGCATCCGCCACTCGCTGCCGGACGGCCTGAACCGCGCCACCGATGTGCTCATCGGCGGCAAGGTCGCGTTCGTCGCCGGCTACGGCGACGTCGGCAAGGGCGCGGCCGAGGCGCTGCGCGGCCAGGGCGCCCGCGTCATCGTGAGCGAGATCGATCCGATCAACGCGTTGCAGGCGGCCATGGACGGGTACCAGGTCACCACCATCGAGCGCGCGCTGCCGGAGGTCGACATCTGGGTCACCGGCACCGGCAACGAGAACGTCATCACGGTGCAGCACATCCTCGACATGAAGGACAAGGCGATCGTCGCCAACGTCGGCCACTTCGACAACGAGATCGACATGGCCGGGCTCGAGTCGCTGGCCGGCGCCGAGAGGGTCGAGATCAAGCCGCAGGTGCACGAGTGGCGCCTGCCGAACGGGCGCAGCGTGCTCGTGCTCTCCGAGGGCCGGCTCATGAACCTCGGCAACGCGACCGGGCACCCCTCGTTCGTGATGAGCAACTCGTTCAGCAACCAGGTGCTCGCGCAGATCGAGCTCTACGCGCACCGCGAGGGCTACGAGAAGAACGTGTACGTGCTGCCGAAGCACCTCGACGAGAAGGTCGCGCGTCTGCACCTCGACGCCCTCGGCGTGCACCTCACCGTGCTCACCGAGCGGCAGGCGGCCTACATCGGCGTGCCCGTCGAGGGGCCTTACAAGGTCGACCACTACC
>DATMVL010000242.1:0-16848 GCA_035563175.1 Rhodoglobus sp.
CGCATCGCCGCTCTCGGCTGGAACGGACACGGCGAGGTCTGCGTGCTCGTGGGCACCGCCCCGAAGATGCTCGACGTCGACCAGCTGCGCCGCACCGCCCGTCACCTCGACGCCGATGTGCTGATCGGCGTGCAGGGCAGCCGGCTCGTGCTGGTGATCGGCCGCGCGAGCCCGCGCACCGAGGACCCCGACGTCGCGGCTCCGCTGCCCTTCCTGACGATCGCGGAGCAGCTGGAGCCCGGATTCGGCCCCGGCCACCTCGTGCTCGGCCCGGAGGTGCCGAACCTCGTCGACGCGGCCCGTTCGGCGAAGGCCGCCCTCGCCGGCTTCGCGGTCGCCCGGGCATGGCGCAACGCGCCCCGGCCGACGCTCGCCGACGACCTGCTGCCCGAGCGCGCGTTCGCCGGCGATCCGCTCGCCCGCTCGACGCTCATCAACCGCATCTACCGCCCGCTGCAGTCGCACTCCACCGACCTGCTCGCGACGCTCTGGTGCTACCTGGACAACGGGCGATCGCTCGAGGCCACCGCGCGGGAGCTGTTCGTGCATCCGAACACCGTCCGCTACCGGCTCAAGCGGGTCAGCGACGTGATCGGATGGGATGCGACCGGGGCGCGCGAGGCGCTGATCCTGCAGGCCGCGTTGATCCTCGGCTCGATCGCCGACCCGGAGGGCGGGCGACGCCGCTGACGGGAATGCCCGCCGGCTGCGCGGGCTTGCATCCGTCATGACCCTGATCGCCATCACCGGAACCAGCGGCCACGTCGGCGGCCGCGTCGCGCGACTGCTCGGCGACGACGTCGGCCGCATCATCGCTCGCGACCCGTACCGGGCGCTGCGGCTGCCGCACCAGCCGCACATGAGGGTGGCCGCCTACGGCGATGCCGACGCAGCCCGCGGGGCGCTGGAGGGCGTCGACCTGCTGTTCATGGTGTCCGGATCGGAGTCGCCGACCCGGCGCGAGGAGCACCGCACCTTCATCGCCGCCGCAGCCGAGGCCGGCGTCGGGCACATCGTCTACACGTCGTTCGTCGGTGCCGGACCGGACGCGCACTTCACCCTCGGCCGCGACCACGGCGACGCCGAGGAGGCGATCCGGGCGAGCGGGATGCGCTTCACCCTGCTGCGCGACAACTTCTACTCCGACTTCATGCCGGTGTTCGCGGGCGAGGACGGCGTGATCCGCGGCCCGGCGGGCGACGGGCGGGTCGCTGCCGTCGCGCGTGCGGATGTCGCCGACGTCGCCGCCGCCGTGCTGCGGGCGCCGGAGCAGCACCTCGACGCCGTGCACCACCTCACCGGACCGGAGGCGTTCACGCTGGCGGAGGCCGCGGAGCGGATGAGCGCCGCCCTCGAGCGGCCGATCCGCTTCGAGGACGAGACGCTCGAGCAGGCGTACGAGTCGCGGCGCCGTTGGTCCGACGAGCAGTGGCAGCTCGACGCCTGGGTCAGCACGTACACGGCGATCAGGGAGGGCGAGGTCGAGGCGGTCTCGACCGACGTCGAGACCATCACCGGGCATCCGGCTCGCTCGCTGGAGGCGGCGCTGGCCGCGCAGGCTTGAACGCATCGCACAACGATCGCGCCGCGATCTTGCCGAAGTCACCAGGCCGTGCCTGCGGAACTCCGGCAGGATAGGACGGTGATCGTTCTCGTCGCGCCCGGTCAGGGCTCGCAGACCCCCGGTTTCCTCGACCCCTGGCTCACCGAGGAGCGCTTCCGCGATCAGCTCGGCACCATCTCCGACGCCGTCGGCATCGACCTCGTCGCCCACGGCACGGTGTCGGATGCCGACACGATCCGCGACACGAAGGTGGCGCAGCCGCTCATCGTCGCAGCCGGCCTCCTCACCCTCACCGCGCTGTTCGACGGCGGCCGTCGCGATCGCGTCGGCGGTGTGGCGGGGCACTCGGTGGGCGAGGTCACCGCGGCGGCGGCCGCGGGCATCCTGTCGCCGACCGACGCGGTCGCCCTGGTGCGCGAGCGCGGCCAGGCGATGGCTGATGCGGCCGCGCTCGAGGCCACCGGCATGTCGGCCGTGATCGGCGGCGACGAGGCCGCGCTGCTCGAGCGCCTCGCCGAGCTCGGCCTCTCACCCGCGAACTTCAACGGCGGCGGCCAGATCGTCGTCGCCGGTCCGCTCGACGCCCTCGCGACGCTCGCGGAGCAGCCCGTGGCCGGCACCCGGGTGATCCCGCTGCAAGTCGCCGGCGCCTTCCACACCCGCTACATGCAGCCCGCCGTGAACCGCCTCGAGCTGTTCGCCGCCGGGCTCGAGAAGCACGACCCGACGCTGCCCATCTGGACCAACCGCGACGGCAGCCGCATCGAGTCGGGCGACCACTTCGTGCAGCTGCTCGTCGGGCAGGTCTCCTCGCCCGTGCGCTGGGATCTCACCATGGCGTCGCTGCAGGATGCGGGCGTCACCGGCATCATCGAGCTCGCTCCGGCCGGTGCGCTGGTCGGTCTCGCGAAGCGCGGCCTCAAGGGCGTGCCGTCCGTCGCGGTGAAGACCCCCGACGACCTGCCCGCCGCCTACGACCTCCTGGATGGAGCCGCATGACCACGCTGAAGCAGTCCACAGGCCCGCAGTTCACCCGCATCTACAGCTACGGCGCCGCCCGTGGCGACCGGGTGGTGCCGAACGAGGAGCTCGTCGAGCCGATCAACTCGTCGGACGAGTGGATCCGCCAGCGCACCGGCATCATCACGCGCACCCGCGCCTCGGCCGGCACCCTCGCGATCGACTTGGCGACCGATGCCGCGCGAGAGGCGATCGAGCGGTCCGGCGTCCCCGCCGAGCAGATCGACCTGGTCATCGTCGCCACGATCAGCAACGTGCAGCAGACCCCGTCGCTGGCCGCCGTGCTCGCCGACCGGGTGGGTGCGAACCCCGCCGCCGCCTACGACGAGAACGCCGCCTGCGCCGGCTTCAGCTACGGCGTCACCCAGGCCGACGCGCTGATCCGCGCCGGGGCGGCGACCTACGCGCTCGTGGTCGGCGCCGAGAAGCTCAGCGACGTGGTGCGCTCAGACGACCGCACCATCTCGTTCCTGCTGGGCGACGGCGCCGGTGCGGTCGTCATCGGTCCCAGCGACGAGCCCGGCATCGCCGCGGCGGTGTGGGGCTCCGACGGGTCGAAGGCGGATGCGGTCGGCATGGACCGCACGCTCGTCGACTTCCGCGACGACCCTGAGGGCGGCTGGCCCACGCTGAGGCAGGACGGGCAGACCGTCTTCCGCTGGGCGGTCTGGGAGATGGCGAAGGTGGCGCGCCGCGCCCTCGAGGCCGCCGGCATCGAGGCATCCGACCTCGCCGCGTTCGTGCCGCACCAGGCGAACATGCGCATCATCGACGAGCTCGCGAAGCAGCTCGGCCTGCCCGAGTCCGTCGTCATCGGGCGCGACATCGCCACGACCGGCAACACCAGCGCCGCCTCGATCCCGCTCGCGACCCACCGGCTGCTGGAGGAGCACCCCGAGCTCTCCGGCGGCCTGTGCCTGCAGATCGGCTTCGGCGCCGGTCTGGTCTACGGAGCCCAGGTGGTCCGCCTCCCATAAACTGGGCAGCGGTCATCCACATCCCCTCAGCGACACCCCCTCAAGGAGAACGAATATGGCACTGTCCACCGAAGAAGTCCTCGCCGGCCTGGCCGAGCTCATCAACGACGAGACCGGCATCGCGACGGACACCGTCGAGCTGGACAAGTCGTTCACCGACGACCTCGACATCGACTCGATCTCGATGATGACCATCGTCGTCAACGCCGAGGAGAAGTTCGACGTGAAGATCCCGGACGAAGAGGTCAAGAACCTCAAGACCGTCGGCGACGCCGTCAGCTTCATCGTCAGCGCCCAGGGCTGAACTCGCGCGGCGGGGCACGGACGACCTGCCCCGCCGCACAGCACCACGACCAGCAACAGGATGTGACCGTAATGACCAAGCGAATCGTCGTCACCGGCATCGGTGCGACCTCCCCCATCGGCGGGACCGCCCTCGAGTCGTGGGACGCCCTGCTCCGCGGGGAATCCGGGGCCCGGCCCCTCGAGCACGACTGGGTGGACCAGTACGACCTGCCCGTGAAGTTCGCCGCGCAGGCGAAGGTGAGCGCCGCCGACGTGCTCGAGCGGCAGGAGATCAAGCGGCTCGACCCGTCAGGTCAGTTCGCGCTCATCGCGGCCAAGGAGGCCTGGGCGGATGCCGGGGCCCCAGAGATGGACACCGAGCGACTCGGCGTCGACTTCGCCACCGGCATCGGCGGCCTCTGGACCCTCCTCGATGCTTGGGACACCCTCCGCGAGAAGGGCCCGCGCCGCGTCCTGCCCATGACCGTGCCGATGCTCATGCCGAACTCGGCAGCGGGCATCGCACTGTCGATGCACCTCAAGGCGCGGGCCTTCGCCCGCACCGTGGCGTCGGCGTGCGCATCCAGCACCGAATCGATCTCGAACGCGTACGACCACCTGCAGGCGGGTCTCGCCGACGTCGTCGTCGCCGGCGGCACCGAGGCCGCCACGCATCCGATCACCCTCGCTTCGTTCTCGTCGATGCAGGCCCTCTCGCGTCGCAACGACGACCCCGCAGCCGCCTCGCGACCGTACGACGTCGATCGTGACGGCTTCGTCATGGGCGAGGGCGCGGCCTGCATCGTGCTCGAGACCGAGGAGCACGCCAAGGCCCGCGGCGCCCGCATCTATGCGGAGCTGGCGGGTGGCGGTGTGACCGCCGACGCGTACCACATGACCGCACCCGACCCCGAGGGTCTCGGTGCGGTGCGTGCCATGAAGCTCGCCCTCGGGCAGGCCGGCGCCACGCCGGACGAGGTCGGCCACATCAACGCGCACGCCACCAGCACGCCCGTGGGCGACATCGCCGAGTACAAGGCGCTGCGGTCGCTGTTCGGAGACCGGGTGACCGAGATCCCGGTCTCGGCGACCAAGGCGTCGACCGGGCACCTGCTCGGCGGCACCGGTGCGCTGGAGGCCGTCTTCACCATCCTGGCGCTGCACCACCGCGTCGCCCCGCCGACCATCAATCTGCAGAACCAGGATCCGGACATCCCGCTCGACGTCGTCACGTCGCCGCGGCCGCTCGGCGACGACCCGATCGTCGCGATCAGCAACTCGTTCGGGTTCGGCGGCCACAACGCCGTCGCCGCGTTCCGCACCTACGAGGGCTGAGCCTCCAGGTAGCGCGGCAACCGGTCGAGGCAGTCGTTCCAGCCCTGCACGTGCTGGTCGCGGGTGTCGACATCCGCGAAGCGCTCGTGCGTGACCGTGATGCCGGTGCCGGCGTCGACCGGCGCGAGCTCGATGGTGACCGAGCTGGTGCCGCCTTCGCCGTCCCATCGCCAGCTGAATGCGAGCTTCGTCGGTTCGTCCACGACCGTGTACTCGCCGCTGACCGCCATGCCGCTGATCGGCGACGCGATGCGGTAGCGCCCGCCGGCCATCAGCTCGACCTCGGCGGTGGTCTGCCAGCGCTCGGGCCAGAACCACGCCGCCAGCGCCGCCGGGTCGGTGAACGCCCGCCAGACGCGCTCGGGACTCGCGGGCACCACCCGCAGGATGCGCAGCTCGGTCATGGGGTGTTCTCCTCCAGATAGGCGGTCAGCGCGTCGATACGGGCGAGCCAGAAGGCCTCCTGCTCGCGGAGCCAGCCGGATGCGTCGTCGAGCCCGCGCGGGACGTGCGCGCAACTGCGCACCCGCCCGCACTTGCGGTGCGGTCAGGCGATGCGGCGGTCGAGCACGGGGCGGCAGCCGTCGTGCTCGAAGCACTCGTCGTCGAACATGCGCAGCTCGTCCTCGGTGACGAGCCGCTCGAGCTGTTCTGCGTCTTCCATCCACGCAGCGTCGAGCAGCGGCGGCGCCACCTCGGCGACGAGCTGCTCGAGTTCGCGGTGCAGTGTGTCCATGGGTCCGGCCTCCCTGTGCTTCCTGCTGGTGCTGCTGGTCCTGCTACGCCTGCTGAGGGTCCTGGTGAGGGTCGCGATCCGTCGCATCAGCCGACCTTGTGCAGCCACACGACGGCGGCGTCGTCGCTGGCGTGACGGAACACGTCGAGCTCGTCGTCCCACGCCTGGCCGAGCGCGAGGCGCAGCTCGCGGTGCAGCTCGGTCGCGTTGGCGCCGGCGACATCCATGGCGTAACGGATGCGGTCCTCGGGTATGACCATGTTGCCGACGGTGTCGGTCTGAGCGAAGAAGATGCCGAGATCGGGCGTGTGCATCCAGCGGCCGCCGTCAGTGCCGAGTCCGGCATCCTCGGTGACCTCGTACCGCAGGTGCTCCCAGCCGCGCAGCGCCGAGGCGAGTCGCGCGCCGGTGCCGCGCGGGCCCTCCCAGTAGAACTCGGTGCGCAGGGCACCTCTGAGGACGGGCTGGTCGATCCAGTCGAAGTTCACGGCGCGCTCGAAGGCGCGACCTGCCGCCCACTCGATGTGCGGGCACAGAGCACGAGGAGCGGAGTGCACGTACAGCACTCCGCGAGCGTTCGGTGCAGTCACGATCTCTCCGTTCCGGTTGGGTGCGACTTCCCCTTCGACCCGGTGGAACGGTGCTGCGACTGCGTATTCAGTTGAGCGGTTGCCCGCTGGCGCCATTATGGCGGAGCAATCTGCAAATCACAAGGATGTCATTTCGCCTGTCCGTAGTCGTCGACGACGGCCATGGTGAGCGGGAACGTCACCGGCAGCGCGCCGAACAGCAACCGCCCGGCTTCGACGGCCGCAGCGGTCACCGCGTCCGCGACGTCGGGCGCCAGGGCGTCGGGTGTGTGCACCACGACCTCGTCGTGCAGGAAGAACACCAGGTGCGGCCCGTCGGTCAGCCACGCGTCCGCGGACAGCTCCCGCAGTCGCCGACGGATGCCCGCCATCCAGCACAGCGCCCATTCCGCCGCGGTGCCCTGCACGACGAAGTTGCGGGTGAAGCGCCCCCAGGCCCGCGCTCGCTCGCGTGCGCGGGCGGACTGCACCGGCGTGGCATCCTCACCCAGCCCGCGCGCCCAGTCGCTGCCCGGCGGCGGCGACGAGCGGCCGAGCCGGGTCGACACCACACCGCCGCGCTCCCCCGTGCGCGCCGCCTCCTCGACCAGCGCGATGGCGCGCGGGTACGCCCGCGCCAGACGGGGCAGCACGCGGCCGCCCTCCCCGCTGGTGGCGCCGTACATGGCGCCGAGCATCCCGATCTTCGCCTGCTGCCGATCGGCCACCGCACCCGACGCGACGATGCCGGCGTACAGGTCGCCGGCGGCGCCGGCCTCGACCATGCCGCGGTCGCCGGCCATGGCGGCGAGGATGCGCGGCTCGAGCTGGGCGGCGTCGGCGACCACCAGTTTCCAGCCCGGGTCGGCCACCACGGCGCCGCGGATCTGCTTCGGCAGCTGCAGCGCTCCCCCGCCGCTGGTCGCCCACCGGCCGGTGACCACGCCGCCGGGAACGTACTCCGGCCGGAACCGGCCGGCCTGCACCCAGGTCTCCAGCCACTGCCAGCCGTTGGCCGACAGCAGCCGCGCAAGCCGCTTGTACTCGAGCAGCGGCGCGATCGCAGGATGCTCGAGCCGCTGCAGCTCCCACTTGCTGG
The DNA here is from genome assembly GCA_035563175.1 of Rhodoglobus sp. Lineage (GTDB taxonomy): Bacteria > Actinomycetota > Actinomycetes > Actinomycetales > Microbacteriaceae > Rhodoglobus. Next base: position 7,586 of record DATMVL010000242.1, read on the forward strand.
TCGACGCCACCCGCAGTCCGGCGTGCTGCAGGGCCGTGAGCAGCGCGGACTGCGAGTCCGGGTTCAGGGTCGGCGCATCGAGCAGGCGGCGGACCTCGTCCAGCAGCTGCTGCATCCGCTCGGGCCGCTCCCCCTCGATCCGCGGGCGGGGCCCCAGGATGCCCGTCAGGATGCGATCGTGCGCCTCCGGGCTCCACGGCAGACCGGCATGGTGCAGCTCTGCGGCGATGAGCGCGCCGACCGACTCGGCGGCGAGCAGCCGCGACAGCCGAGCCGGATCGCCGCACCCGTCGACGGCGGCACGCTGCGCCGAGTATTCGGCGAGCGGATCGGGCGCGACGGCGTCATCGATGGCGAAGAGCCCGTCGTCGGCGGTCTGACCGACGGCGGGTGCGTCCCAGGGGCCGGGAGGCGCCGCCGCGAGCTCCGAGCCGGCCGCGAGCTCGGAGAGGCGCAGGATCGCATGGCACAGCCGGAGGTCGTGGCAGCGGTCGACGCGGACGCCCGCGTGCAACAGCCGCGGGTACCAGCGCCGCGTATCGTCCCAGACCCAACGCGGGTGCGACTCGCGCTCCTGTTCGGCGACGAACACCGCGAGGTCGGGCACGGCGTCCGCACCCAGCACCGTGCCGTCGTCGTCGAGCCGGGTCGCGGTGACGCTCTCACCGCTGCGGTCGAGCACGATCAGCACGGCTCAAGTCTGCCGCGTGCCGCCGACGGCTACTCGATGGGCGGGTGCAGCAGGTCGATCGACTCGTCGACCGCCTCTCCCAGCTCGGGCGCGAGCGAGCGGGCGAACGACGCGCTGAGGTGGTGGTCGTCGAAGTACACGACGGTGCCGCCGACGACCACGTGGCAGGTCCGCTCGTCGCAGACCGACGGCAGCAACGACTGGTACTTCACGCCGGTGGTGTCGAGCGCGGCGAGGCTCACGACGTTGCCGTCGTCGAGCCCGTCGGTCGGCAGCGGGGAGGCGCAGGGGTCGTCCTCATCCCGGTGCAGGTGCACGCATTCGGGGGCAGGGTCGGGCCTGGTGCCCGGGGTGTCGCCGACGACGACGACCGACGTGCCGAGCTCGAGCAGGGCGGCGAAGGTGCTCGAGATGTGCGGCCGCAGCGCGGAGACGTCGAACTCGGGCTCCTTGTCGTCGGCGAGGTAGTACAGGGCGTTGCGGTGGGTGCCGAACACCACGACGTCGATGTCGGGCTCGGCGAGCCGCGCCTGCACGGCGGCCGTCCAATCGGTGCAGTCCGTGCCGGCCGGCTGCGGATACGGCAGCGTCGAGACGCCGAGGCAGTCGGTCTTGCGCATGAGGATGATGCGCCAGTCCCGCTCGGCGCCGTACGCCTCCAGCGCGGGCACCAGCACCGCCGCGTGGGAGTTGCCCACGACCGCCACCGTGAGCGCGGGATCCTCCGTCTCGCCGAACACGCACTCGACCGGCTCGGTTCCGTAGGAGTTGCAGCGCTCCGCGAGCACGCCGCGGTCCTGGGCGGCGAAGGCGGTGTCGACGCCGTCGGGGCTGAACGGGTTGGCGCATCCCGCCGGTTCGCGCATGGCACCCGCGCCGAAGCAGGGGTCGTGCTCGAAGCGCTCGAGCGCCGTCCGCTCGGAGGCGGACGTGCGCGACTCGACGGCGCCCCAGGCGGCACCGGAGCCGCCGACGAGGGCGACGACCACCAGGGCCGCGCCGGCGTAGGTCCAGCGAGCGCTCGAGGTGAGACGCCCGGCGCGCCGCGGTGGATCCTCGACGAACCGCTTGGTGAGCGCGGACAACCCGACCGCGATGAGCACGATCGCGACCGTCGGCGCAGCGCCGAACCGGTCGCCGACGATCCATCCGGCCAGCACGATGATCGGCCAGTGCCAGAGGTAGAGGGAGTACGAGATGTCGCCGACGAAGCGCATCGGCGGCAGCGCGGCCAGACCGCCGGCCGACCACAGCGGCCCGTGGCCGGCGGCGATGAAGAGCACCGCGCCGGCGACCGGCAGCAACGCGGCGACGCCGGGGAACGGCGTGTCGCCGCTCAGGGCGACGGCGGCGATGGCGATCAGCACCACCCCGCTCCAGGAGGCGACGGCGGCCAGCGGCCTCGGCATCCGCACCGCCGGGGCGAGCGCGAGCAGGCCGCCGGCCGCGAACTCCCACGCCCGCGTGCCGGTGTCGAAGTACGACGCGGGATCGTCCCAGCGCACGATCGCGTACGCGAGCGACGCGACGAGCACGAGGCTCAGCGCGACGGCCTTCGCGCCACGCCTGCGGACCGCGACGGCGGCCAGCAGCAGCAGCGGCCAGAGAAGGTAGAACTGCTCCTCGACCGAGAGCGACCAGAAGTGCTGCACCAGCGTCGGCGCATCGTCACCGCCGAGGTAGTCGACGGCGCCGGCGGCGAGCGCCCAGTTCTGCACGTACAGCGCGCTCGCGCCGACCTCGACGACGGTGCGCTGCCACTGGGCCGGCGGCACCACGAACAGCATCGCGACCAGGCACACCGCCAGCACGACGGATGCGGCCGGCAGCAGCCGCCGGATGCGTCCGGCCCAGAACGCCGGCAGCGAGATGCCGCCCGGGCGCTCGGCCATGGCGACGAGCTGCCCGGTGATGAGGAAGCCGGAGATCACGAAGAAGACGTCGACTCCGACGAACCCGCCCGGCAGCGCATCCGGATGCAGGTGGTACGCGACCACGAGGCCTACGGCGATCGCGCGCAGGCCCTGCAACTCGGGGCGGAGGAGATGGGGCATCCCTCTCAGGGTACGAACCCCGGATGAACGCGTGGTGGCACGTCAGCCGTGCAGCAGCGCGCCCTCCTTGTCCAGCACGTTCTTCTCCCCCGCCTCGATGGCCACGGCGAACCGGTTCTGCTTGGGCGGCAGGGGGCAGTTGAAGTTGTAGCTGAAGGCGCAGGGCGGCAGCACGGCGAGGTTGAAGTCGAGCGTGATCGTGCCGTCGGGGTTGGGCGCGAGGAACAGGAAGCGGCCCACGCTGTAGGTGTCGCTGCCGTTGGTCGCGTCGGCGAACACGAGCTGCAGGGCGCGGCCCGACTTGAAGGCGGCGAGGTCGTAGTCGACGCCGTCCTTGCTGAAGCGGATCGAGCCGGGGATGACCTCCTCGCGGGTCTGGCCGCTGTCCTTCAGGTGCTCGAAGCCCAGCGTGGTGCCCTCCGGGTTCTCCGACCACTGCGCCGTGATCACCCACTCCGGGTTGTAGTCGTAGGCGTCGATGCCGCCGAACTGCTGGATGGCCTCGGACTGCGCGTCCCACACCCGCAGCGCGTAGCTGTCGTCGCCGGCGATGACGAAGCCGCTCACCGTGTCGCTGAACGCGATGGTGCTGGGCTCGGGCTGGTTCTTCGCACGCACCAGCACCTCGCCGTCCACGAGCTCGCCGTCGACCCGGATGCCCTCGGCGGCCGAGGCCCGCAGCCGCAGGCCCCCCTCGGCAGGCGCCCACACGCCCGGCACGCCCCAGATCGTCTGCTCGCCGTCCACCCACTGGGTGTTCACGAGCGCGAGACTGCCCTGCGGCTGCGTCACCGCGAGCTCACGGCGCTCGCGATAGGTCTTCAGTCGCGCTTCGGGGGTCGTCGTGGCGGTGTCGGTCATGGGTCCATCCTCACAGGTCCGTGCGCGAAGTCGACCGCGACAACCTGATGCAGCACGGAGGTATTCCGTGTCAAGACCTCGGTCGGCGGATGCGGTGGCTGGGTAGCGTCGGAGGGTGCGTCCAGAACAAGCCCTCGCCGACATCCTCGTGGACCGTTCTCTCAAGCTGGTCACCGCGGAGTCGCTGACCTGCGGGATGATCGCGAACACCCTCGGGGCCGTGGAGGGCTCCTCGGAGTGGCTGTGCGGCGGCATCGTCGCGTACGTGACGGAGACGAAGTTCACGGTGCTCGGGGTCACGCCCGGGCCGGTGATCACGGAGCGCTGTGCGCGCGAGATGGCCGAGGGTGCGAAGCGGCTGTTCGGCGCGGACATCGCGGTCTCGGTCACCGGCGTGGGCGGGCCCGGCCCGGAGGAGGACCAGCCGGCCGGCACGGTGTTCATCGGCGTCGCGTTCGGCGACGAGGTTCGGGTGCAGCGGCTGCGGTTCGCGGGCGGCCCCGAGCAGGTGCTCGGGGCGACGACGCGGGCCGCGATCGCATCCACGCTCGAGGTGCTCACGCAAGGGGGCGTGCGCGAGGTCGAGCGGGGTGCAGGCTGAGGGCATGGCGAACACACAGGACGAGCCCATCCAGGACGGCACGGGCGCCGGCGACGGCGACCGGGTCGACGGCATCCTGGAGCAGGTGCGGGGCGACATCGCGCTCGGCCACGTGTCGGACCCTCGCGACACCCTCGAGCAGCGCCTGCACGACGCCGGCATCACGGTGGATGCGGACGAGCTCGACGGACTCGTCGCAAGCCTGTGACCGCTGTCAAGCCCGGGGCGCTTTCGCACGCGGGATGACAGCGTGGAGGGCATGAGCCACCTCACCGATCCCCGCAGCCGGTACACCACCGAGGAGTTCCCGCAGCAGGAGCAGGACCAGCCGGGCCTCACCGGCCCCACCGACCCGCAGCCCGACCACGGCGAGGAATCGTACGTCGGCAACGGCAAGCTGGTCGGTCGCCGGGCGCTGATCACCGGCGGCGACTCCGGCATCGGCCGCGCCGTCTCGATCGCGTACGCCCGCGAGGGCGCCGACGTCGCGATCGTCCACCTGCCCGAGGAGGCGGAGGACGCCGAGGAGACCGCCCGCTGGATCCGGGATGCCGGCCGCAAGGCCGTGCTGCTCCCCGGCGACGTGCGCGACGAGGCGTTCGCCCGCGGCACCGTCGATCGCACGGTCGAGGAGCTGGGCGGCATCGACATCCTGGTGCTGAATGCGGCCTACCAGGAGAACCGCGACGGGCTGGAGAGCATCCCCACCGAGGAGTTCGACCGCGTCTTCCGCACGAACCTGTACTCGATGATGTGGATCGCCGGCCAGGCCATCCCGCACCTGGAACCGGGCTCTGCGGTCATCTCCACCACCTCGATCCAGGCCTTCGACCCGTCGCCGCAGCTCATCGACTACGCGATGACGAAAGCGGCGCAGGTGGCGTTCACGAAGGCCCTGGCGCAGCAGCTCGGCGAGAAGGGCGTGCGCGTGAACGCGGTGGCGCCCGGTCCGATCTGGACGCCGCTCATCCCGGCCACCAGCTGGCCCGACAAGCTGCCGTCGTTCGGTCAGGACACCCCGCTCGGCCGCGCCGGCCAGCCGGCGGAGCTCGCCCCCGCGTACGTGCTGCTCGCCTCCGACGACGCCTCGTACATCTCCGGTGCGATCGTGCCGGTCACCGGCGGCAAGGGGCTCTGAGTGCGGAAGCAGCGCATCCTGATCACCGGCGCCACCGGCGGCTTCGGTCGCGGCGCCGCCCTCGGTCTCGCCAAGCGGCACCATCACGTCATCGCCGCAGGCGAGACCTGGCAGCAGGTGTGGGCCTTCGAGCAGGAGGCGCAGGCGGCGAAGGCGAAGCTCGAGACCATCAAGCTCGACCTGCTCAACGAGATCGACATCGCGCACGCCGGCGCGCTCGACGTCGACGTGCTCGTGCTCAACGCCGGCATCCAGGAGAACGGCTCGCTCGTCGACATCCCGATGGAGCTGGTGCGCCGCTCGTTCGAGGTGAACGTGTTCGCCCAGCTCGATCTGGCGCAGCGGATCATCCCGGGGATGCTCGAGCGCAAGCACGGCAAGGTGGTGTGGGTCTCGTCCCTCGAGGGCCTCTGGGGCCCGCCCTACCAGGGTGCCTACGCCGCGACGAAGCACGCCGTGGAGGGCATCGCGTCGAGCATGAAGGGCGAGCTCAACCCGAAGGGGCTGAAGGTCATGACGATCAACCCGGGGCTGTACCGCACCGGGTACAACGAGACCGCCGCCCGCACGCCGCACCAGTGGGAGGCGCTGAAGGAGAAGGTGCACCTGCCGTGGCCCGACACGGCCGCGAAGGTGCTGCTGAAGGGCGAGCACGACCCCCAGTCGCTGATCGACGCGATGATCGACTCGATCCCGGACTTCCGCAGCGACTACCGGGTGATGGTGCCGCCGGACGCGGTGCTCACCGCCAAGGCGACGCAGAAGCGGGCGTGGTCGCAGAAGGCCTGACCGGGTCTTGGCGTGTCGTCGCAGCTCGGGTTACGCTCTCGACATTCGAATACATCTTCGATTCGCCGGGAGCCCGCCATGACCTTGCTGCACGATGTCCGCCCACTCGCCATCTGGTTCGAGCAGGGAGTGCCGTACGGCCTCATCTTCGACCGCCGTCATTACCGGGTGACCGACAGCCCCACCAGGCTGGAGGACGAGCCGGTCGCCACCACGCATCCGCTGCCGGTGACCGGGTGGCGGTTCCAGGCGACGGACGACGACGAGCGGTCGCGGATGTTCGTGGTGCACCGTGCCGGCGAGGGCTGGGTCGTCGCACGGGTCTACGAGTGAGTCCGCGCTCGACTTAGAGCCCCGCTCCCCCGGACGCAAGGGGGCAGACGTGGAGCGGCTCGCCTCGTAACGTCGCCTTGGTGAAGCAGGTGAATTATGACGGGGACCGGTACCTCGTGGGGGACGACCTGGCTGACGCTCTGCTGCAGTACACGGTGCTGATGGCCCGGCGGGACACGGCCGACACCGTGACGATCCAAGCGCTCGAACCCGACGGCCGCGAGGGACAGGTGTCCCTCGTGCTCGGACCGGCGACGATGATCACGGCGAGCCAGGTGTTCGACGACTTCGTCGCTCCGGACAACACCGCGGCGCTCGAGTCGCTGTCCGCCAAGACCGCGGCGCTGGAACGTCCGGCCCACGTCTTCCCGGACGAGAGCGCCGCAGGCACTCAACTCGACGACTGGGGATGACCCGCGGGGTAGTCTTGGCGCGGCGGTCGTCGGGTTCCCACCCGCTCGGCCTCCCGGGGCGGTAGCTCAGCCGGTTAGAGCAGCGGACTCATAATCCGTCGGTCACGGGTTCAAGTCCCGTCCGCCCTACGGATTTCGCTACGGCGCGGCCGTCACAGCCCTCTCGAGCGTTCGAGGCGGGAAGCGGCGCGGGTGAGGGCGAGCGCCGTAGTCTTGCGCGATGCATCCACCCTCTGAGCCATTCGCTCACGGCATGCTGCGAAGGCCCGACGGCAACGAGCTCTACTGGGAGGCGTCGGGCGATCCGCGAGGGCGTCCGGCTCTGTACCTTCACGGAGGCCCCGGCAGCGGCTTGGGGCCGGGCGGGTATCGCCGCCGCTTCGACCCGGATCGGTACCTGGTCGTCGGACTCGACCAGCGCGGATGCGGTCGCAGCCGGCCGCTCGCAGTCGAGGCTCTCCACCGGCTCGACACCAATACGACGCACGATCATCGGTGACATCGAGGCACTGCGCACGCATCTCGGTATCGATCGCTGGCTCGTGCACGGGGTCTCGTGGGGGGCGACACTCGGGCTCGCCTACGCGCTCGAGCACACCGACCGCGTCAGCGAGATCGTGCTCACCGCCGTGACCACCGGCGCACGGGAGGAGATCGAGTGGATCACCGAAGGCGTAGGGCGGATCTTCCCGGAGGAATGGGAGCGTTTCGCGCGGGTCGCGCGGCCCGGGGAACGTCCTGTCGACGCGTATGCGCGGCTGCTCCGTGACCCCGACGCGTCCGTTCGATCGGCAGCAGCTGCGGCATGGGACGACTGGGAGTCCACCCACATCTCCCTCCAGCCCGGCTGGCGACCCGGCCCGCTGCATGAGGACGTCATCGAGCGGGACGTCTTCGCGACGCTCGTCACCCACTACTGGTCGCACGATTGCTTCCTGCCTGGACGGCTCCGCGTGCACGACCGCGTACACGAGCTCGACGGCATCCCCGGTGTGCTGATCCACGGCAGGCGCGATATCAGCGGCCCGGTCATCACCCCGTGGCTGCTCCATCGGGCTTGGCCGAGCAGCCGCCTCACGGTCGTGGAAGCGGAAGGACACGGCGGAGAGCAGCAGTTCGAGCTCACCGCGCAGGCGATCGACGCGTTCGCGGACTGACTCGTTCGCTGCCGGTCTGGCCGCTACGGCCGCTCGACCGGGCGGTAGGGGATGAACCGCAGCTGCTCGCCGGCGAAGATCTCCCAGTCGATCGGCTCACCGCCCGCGTCGACGAGCTGCTCGGAAGCCAGGTTGAACCGCTGGCAGATCGCGACGACATAGTCGCCCTCCACGACGGTGTACCTCCACGGCGTGCCGTTCGCGTTGAGCTCGATGGCGCCCATCGCGCCCTCGCGTGGACCGCTGTCCACGAGCGGCGACGGCTCGTCGACGGGTTCCGGCGCCGGGATCTCCGGCTCCGCACGCGTGGGGATCGGAGCGGGCGGGTCGGGATGCGGCCGCACGTCGAGATCGGTCGCGCAAGCGGAGAGCGTGAGCCCGAGGACGACGCCCGCGATCACCATGCTGAAGGCGCGACGCTCGGACGGCATGGCGCGATGGTAGCGACGCCGTGATCCACGGGGTGATGGTGACCCGGAACTGGGGCGGACCGCCTAGAACGGCGGCGGATCCGCGCCGCGCTCATAGCCGGTCGGACTCCGCCAGAGCGAGCCCTCCGGTCCCCGCCGCACCGACCACCCCGTCTCGTGCTTGAGGCGGTGGTGGTTCCGGCAGAGGTGCGCCAGGTTGCCGGCGCTCGTCGTGCCGCCATCCGCCCAGGCGACGGTGTGGTCGAGGTCGCATTCGCGTGCCGCTCTGCCGCAGCCCGGGAAGGTGCAGGCGCCGCCGTCTCGAATCGCGAGCCAGCGTTTGAGGTCGGCGGGCACGCGGTAGGTCGCGCGGTCGACGTCGAGCACGGTGCCGGTGACCGGATGGGTGAGGATGCGGGTGAAACTGGGCGCGTGCCCGGCGAGCCGGCGGGCGGTGTCGGCGTCGATCGGTCCGTATCCCTCGAGCGTCCCAGGTCCGTCGTCGTGACCGAGCAGGGTCAGCACGGGCACCGTGACGGCGACCGAGACGGATGCGCCGCCCGAACCGAGGATGCCGCCGAGCAGGTCGGCGGCGACATCGGCGCGGAGCTGCTCGAGCGTGCGGGTCTCCCCCGCGACCGCCGCGAGCGCGCGGGCGTGAGCGTCGACCGTGGCCATGGCCCGCTCGGCGGCCGCGGCTGGCAGGTACGCGGTCAGCCAGGACATGCCGTCGTGGTCGCGGTCGAGGCGCACGTGCCGCTCCGACGCGCGAGCGGCGTGGCGGGCGGTCGGGTCGGGTTGCACGCGCTCGCGCAC